>JAQBOT010000072.1 GCA_028287885.1 Pedobacter sp. | reverse complement strand
TCCACACATAATTTTCTACCATCGCAGAATGGAATTTATCCCGTGCTTCTGTATTTATTGTACCTGTATAAGTAGTAAAAGGTAGCAATGGTGCTTTTGGCGTAAATGTATAAACAGCTGCATCTGCAGTTGCTGCGACAGTTCCTTCAATCACCTGTGTTCCTTGTGTGATGGTGAAGGTGGATCCATTGATTGTTGCAGCGTCCATGTTGGTATTGAATGTTGCGGTAATAACCTTGTCAGGCATTACATCTACAGCCTTATCAACCGGGTCGGTTGTTACAACTGGACAAACGCCTTTCACTTCGCCTGCGAAGTCGTCTTTTTTACATCCTACAACGTAGACTGCAAGAAGCACAAGCATTGTGCACATTGTTTTTGTAATCATTGAGTAAGTCCTCTTGACCGGAGTTCTGGAACTTTCATTTTGTAGAGTAGTTGTTTTTCTCATTTGTGTGTTTAATAATTTAACGGTACAAACCTACCGTGGGCCAGCTGTTTGGCTGTAATTGAATTTTGTGAATGGTTTTTAATTTGGAGTCTTCTAAGCAAGAACACGGCTTAAATGTCCAACGGAAATTGAACAATGAAGGGGGTTAGAGCGGTAGCATTTAAATTCTATGGATGATATCATTGATATCCCTTAGGCAATATCGGTGCCCCAGATCTGAGAAGTTTGCCAACAAATAAATAAATTATGTTTTTATTTAGCCTACCTAAGAATATAATACGCCTTTGAGCGTTCCGTTGGCAGTTT
This sequence comes from Pedobacter sp., assembly GCA_028287885.1. GTDB lineage: Bacteria > Bacteroidota > Bacteroidia > Sphingobacteriales > Sphingobacteriaceae > Pedobacter. The sequence continues at coordinate 2,282 of JAQBOT010000072.1, read as the reverse complement.
TACTAAAAACTAAAGGCCATTTAACCTAAGTTAAATAGCCTTTCAATTTAGAAACATAATTTTAGCAGGTCTTTAAAGCGTGCAATATTGTGTATGAATCCACGAAATATTGTGAAGAAAGTGTATCAATCCGACGAATTGATGTTGGCTCTCCTTCTATTTTACAGTGTAGTGGCTTACGCTGCGACCAACATTACCGTTCTTATCAACGCCTTCTACAATTACCTTGTAGCTGCCTTTTCCATCTGCGTTGTAGAAATCAAATGAGGACGTGCCGGTAGCCGCATCGATAATCACCTTCGGATTCCAGTAAATGGTTGTTCTCAGATCATTCCTATTGTAGGTTGCTCCGGGAGTATATTTCGGTGAGTAGAACTCACGTTGTTTGCTGTATCCCTTAGGGTTAAAGTTAACTACATTATTTTGTGGAAGCATTTTCTTTAGGTCTTCCATGCTCATCTTCGTTTTCTTAACCACTTTCATATTTATGGAGATTACACCGTTGTTGCCATAGGTCCTGCTAACAGTGCCGAGTTCGTCCTTTAAAAACACTTCAATAGATTCGATCTCTGAGACATTTATTCCGTTAACAGAAAACAGGTCTACAGGTTGTCCGGCAACAAACACCTGAACCGGTGTACGGTTCCCTGCGTTGTAGCTTCTTGCCACGTAGAAGTTGTTGTCCATAAACGTTAGTCCCGTTGCCATTGTCTTCAGACAACTGATCAGGTCGTTGCAGTCCTTAAAACGATCACCTTCTATAAGGTGATCCGGCATCGCACTTAGGGTATTTAGTGCAGAGTAGTCGGCATGACTGATTTTCTTTATCGGGGCACCTTTAATTACAACTTCCTTCAATGTCCGCAAGTAACTGTACTGTCTTTTGCTGTTGCTCAAGTAATTCGAGAGTGTGCTATCTATATTCATCACCTCATCTGCTGCATAAGAATTTCTGGTGATTGCTGGCGAAGGTGCCTGATCCAGCATGATCATCATGTTGTTGCCGTTTGCGTTGTACTTCGCACTCACAACAACCTGAGAAGAATCAGGAATATTCAGGTTTTTGAAAGCAAAGAGACCTGAAGGACTGGTGATCGCTTCTGCTGAATAGGTTTTTCCGGGTACCGTTAAACGTAATGCCGCTCTTTTTACCGGCATACCTGTGCGGTCGCGCAAAGTACCCGTAATCTCCATGCCTTGTTCCGGAGCATAAGAAATAAGGGTGTATTTATTTGCCAGTATATCTTTAAAGCTAAAGCGGCGGTACCCTTGGGTAAGCATTAAGATATCCAGATCTGCAAGCTTCTTTTCATCAGTTTTATTGAAATAATAGTTTGGCTTTTCAATATAGCCCTGCAAGTCTGAGGTAAGCAACAAGGAACTGAGGATCGTGGTTTCTGAATCTTCGCTATAGGGTACTTTTTGTTCATCGATTACACTTACTGAAAAATCACCTGCCAGCTTCTGTGTGGAGTCCTTTGCTGATACAGTCATCTTAACTCTTTGGCGCACCTTATAGACAGGCAAGTCGGTCTGAACTGATAGTTTTAAAGCATCTTTGTGGGAGACAAACACAATCCGCTCACTTACGGGCTGACCACCGGCAGAGAACAAGGTGATCTGCACTATTCCTGATGGAAATTTATCTTTCGGGATTTTTGCTGATGTTACCTGGTTCTGCAATAGGGTTTGTGCAGCATAATAAACGATGTTGTTGTGCTGTGCAACAAGGTAGAGTGGCTTGCCTTTGTTTGCTTGAAAGTAGGCTTCGTTTGCCACAAGCTTCAGGTTTATGTTGTCGGGAGCCGTGTTGTTCACCTGAACATTCACACCAGATTCTTTAGGTGCGGGAAGGTCGTACGTTTTTGCTGTCCCGTCTTTAAAGGTCACCTTTGCTTTGTAGGTTTTATTAGCCTCCGCATTCAGGTAAAAAGAACCCATACCCAGGTGACTGGATGCCAGCGTAGTTACCTGATTGCCATCATTGTCTATGATCACTCCGGTTAGGTCGGTACCCAGACCATTTGGTTTGATCGCCTTAAAAGCAATCTGAGTTGGTACGCCTCTATAAAAATCGCCGCCTTCGGGAAAGAATTGCAAATCGTTTTCTCCAGCCTGTGGTTTAAGAAAAAAAGTGCTTGTTAAAACTTCCTTATCGGCCGCTGTCAGATCCGTAATCAGTTCTCCGTTCTTAATGAATTGGCTCTTTTTAGCAAGAATCTCCACGTTTAGGTACCCGTTTGCGTCTGTGGTCCCACGCCCTTTGGAAACAACGTCGTAGG
>JAQBOT010000067.1 GCA_028287885.1 Pedobacter sp. | reverse complement strand
CTCGATTGCACCCCTCCCATTCTGTCCGACTTTCAGCTTCACTTTAGTTGCGAATTTAGACGCCAGATCTTTCTGCAATTTCTGGTATTCCGCATTAGAGCCTTGTACAGGCTTTGCAGGAATTCCTTTTATCTGCAGACTGTTTATGCTTCTTACCATTTCTTCCACCCTTCTTACCGACAAACCTTTATCGATGATTTCCTGATGAATGAAAAGCTGCTTATCCGTATCGTCTACGTTGATTAGCGCACGGGCATGGCCCATAGATATCTTTTGATCCCGTATGGAGATTTGAATTGCTGGTGGCAGTTTAAGTAAGCGAAGGTAATTGGTGATTGTACTTCTGTTTTTACCAACGCGTTCGCCAAGTTGTTCCTGCTTCAAATTGCATTCTTCCATCATGCGCTGAAAGCTTAAAGCAACTTCAATTGCATTCAGGTTTTCCCGCTGGATATTCTCAATAAGTGCCATCTCCAGCATTTGCTGATCATTGGCACTTCGTACATATGCAGGAATATCTGTTAGGCCAGCAAGCTTAGAAGCTCTTAAGCGGCGTTCACCAGAGATCAGCTGATAGCTATTTGCGGCTAATTTGCGTACGGTGATCGGTTGTATCAGGCCTTGAGATTTGATGGATTCAGCAAGCTCATTTAACGTAACCTGGTCGAACTCCGTACGCGGCTGATATGGATTGGTTTCTATTTCAGAAATCTTGATGGCACCGATACTACTTTCTGAACGTTGTTCAGTTGCAGGTACCGAAGGGCTGGCATTCTTAGGAGAATGCGTTGTTTCGGTATCATCTAAAAGCGCACTTAATCCTCTTCCTAAACCTGTTTTTCGCTGAAAAGATGTCATTAAAAATAATTTATATTGTTGCTGTAGTCAAACCTTCAGGTTCTTTAACCAGTCCGTTCTTACGGACGATCTCCCTGGCCAGGTTTAGATAATTAATTGCACCCTTGCAATTTGCATCGTGCATAATTACAGATACACCATAGCTTGGCGCCTCACTTAAGCGCGTATTTCTTTGGATAATGGTATCAAAAACAAGGTCGTGGAAATGTGTTCTTACTTCTTCAACCACCTGATTGGATAAACGTAAACGAACATCGTACATCGTTAAAAGAATACCTTCAATCTCCAGCTCAGGGTTCAGACGGGTTTGTACAATTTTTATGGTATTCAATAACTTACCCAGACCTTCCAGAGCGAAGTATTCACACTGAACAGGTATGATCACAGAATCGGCAGCAGTTAAGGCATTGATGGTGATCAAACCCAATGAAGGAGAGCAATCGACAATGATAAAGTCGTACTGATCTCTCACTTTAGCCAGTACAGCCTTCATTTTGAACTCCCTGTTGTTCAAGTTGATCATCTCGATCTCAGCACCAACAAGGTCAATATGTGCAGGCAATAAGTCTAAATTAGGGGTTTCTGTTTTCTGGATAGCCTCAGAAGGCTCTATGTCATTTATGATACATTCATAAATGCTATTTTTAATATTCCGGGGATCAAAACCAATTCCAGAAGTCGAGTTGGCCTGAGGATCTGCATCAACCAATAAGGTTTTGTATTCTAAAACGGCTAAACTTGCGGCAAGGTTGATGGCTGATGTAGTTTTACCTACCCCGCCTTTCTGATTTGCCAACGCAATAATTTTACTCATCTATCTTTATAAAAATTATCTATTATTTATCTTAGGCTTTATTCTACTGGATTCTTTTATAGCTAAAAAATACTATTTTTGTATGATTCAGGCGCTTTTTTTCAATTAGCCAAGATACGAACTATATAGCAATATTACTGTTAAAGGTATAAGTGTTTTGCACATCTTATTAACAATTTCGATACATGATAACCATTGTTTCCGGCACGAACAGACCCAACAGTAATACGCTTAAAGTCGCTGAATATTATCTAAAAACACTTCAGGCAAAAGGTCAGGAAGCCCAGGTTTTTGATTTACAGGACTTGCCTGCCGAGATTATCCAAACAGATCTTTATGGAAAGCGGAGTGAGGAATTTCTTCCCATTCAGAAGATGGTTACGGCAACAAGCAAATTCCTGTTTATTATCCCAGAGTACAATGGCAGCTTTCCCGGGGTACTAAAAACCTTTATTGATGCTTGTGATTTCCCGGATAGCTTTTACAATAAGAAAGCAGCGCTAACCGGTATTTCGTCAGGTAAATATGGGAACATTAGAGGGATAGATCATTTCTCAGGCATCTGCAGTTATCTGCACTTAAATGTGCTTCCGTTGCGGTTACATATACCGACAATTAAAACCGAGTTCGATGAACATGGTAACTTCTTCAAGGCTGATACCATGAAGTTTACGACAGATCAGATTGACAAGTTTATTGCTTTTTAGGCAGAAGTTTCATTACTTTTTAGCGGTGGCAGAAAACCTTTAAACCCCAAAAGAAGTCCAGGTTTTCCCTTCATTTCCAAAAACAAAAAACCCCGGATGAAGGATCTCTGCGACGTCTTCAAACGCTGAAACCGCAACTTCGGGATCTGCTTCCTCAAACTTCTGGTCCTCAAAAAGATAAACCCGATTGTAAGTAACCGCAGGCCATTCCTTCTGTAGCAATGCCGGCACAACACCCATCATCTGCAGCATGCCCATGTCCTCTTCTTCATAGATCACAACCTTCGCATCCTCAGGCGCAGTTTGCAAGACGCCCCCTGCAGTAACCACCAGCGCGTTCAGCCTGCCAGTTACCTTGTTTTCTGTATCCAAACAGATCACAGGCACCAAATCCATGAACTTGATTTTGTGTAAGATGATGTCCACACGGTCCTGAAGT
>JAQBOT010000096.1 GCA_028287885.1 Pedobacter sp. | reverse complement strand
AGAAATAACAAATGGATTACTTGCTGCGATAGACAGCTATAAGAAAAGTGTAGAGCATTAATTCATGAAATCGGAATTGAAGGAAAGTTGCAGATCAGGTTTTAATAAAGCATTGCTTATTGCCCTTTTTCTGTTCAGCACAAAAGGGGTTCTAGGACAACAAGGCGGATATAAAGTCAAGACAGTTGTAATAGATGCCGGACATGGGGGTCATAAACCAGGCGCCGCGGGTTCTTATTCACTGGAAAAGAACGTCGCATTGCAGGTTGCGCTTAAGTTAGGTAAACAGTTTGAAGAGGATATGCCTGATGTTCGTGTACTTTACACCAGAACAAGCGATGTGGATGTGGACTTCTACAAGCGCGCAGAGATCGCTAATAATGCAAAGGCTGACCTATTTATATCCATCCACTGCAATTCAGCAGGACACAACCAGGGCCCAAACGGAACGGAAACCTTTGTTGCTGGTTCGCATCGATTAAATGAACAGAACGTTGCGATCCGGGAGAATGCCGATATAAAGAAGGAAAAGAACTACAAGCAAAACTACGACGGCTATGACCCCAATGATCCCGAAACTTTTATTATACTATCTTTGTTTAAAAATAAGTTTCGAACCAAAAGCATGGAGTTGGCAAAGTTTATACAGTCGAACTATGCAGCCCTTAATGATCGCTTTAGCAGGGGCGTAAAAGAACAGGGAATTTTAATATTGCAACGTTGCGGAATGCCGGCAGTTCTAACAGAAATTGGCTTCATTAGCAATCCCAGTGAAGAGCGATATATGAACTCTTCAGACGGCCAGACGGAAATCGCGAATTCAATTTTAAAAGCAGTGAAGCAGTACAGGAAACAAACAGAAGTAATAAAGTAAACAGCACAAAGCGTGAAAATAGCGAACGAAACTAAAGTAGGCATACTAGCTGCCTTTGCCATTGCCTTATTGATCATCGGATATAACTTTTTGAAAGGAAATGCCATCTTCTCCAGTGAGACCGTTTTATACGCAAAATACCCGCGTGTTGATGGACTTGCTGTATCAAAGCCGGTCTTGATCAACGGCTTTCAAATAGGCCGTGTAGACAAGCTTATGCTGCAGCCAGATGGAAGTATATTAGCTACGCTGAAAATAAATGGCAAGTACGATATTCCAAAAAACAGTATTGCACAACTTGAAAGCACAGACCTTTTAGGAAGCAAAGCCATAGTAATGGCGCTCGGAACGGATAAGCAATTTGCTCAGGAAGGTGACACATTGAATGCAAATGTGCAGCAGAATCTAATGGAGGCTGTACAACCTGTCCAAAAGAAAGCGGAGCGCATCATCGGCAAAATGGATTCCATTCTAACGTCTGTAAACTCCATATTAAACCCGAACTTTCAAAAGAGTGTAGACAAAAGTTTCAGCAGTATAGCAGCGACACTTAGCTCACTGGAAGCGACTTCCAAGAAGGTAGATAATCTTGTGGGTTCTGAAAGTTCTAAAATATCAGGAATTTTGAATAATGTGGAAGCCATTACCAGTAATCTAAAAAGCAACAATCAAAAGATCAACGGCATACTTACAAATCTGAATACCGTGACTGATCAGGTTGCTGCATCCAACTTTAAACAGACTATTGAAAATGCAAATAAAGCTGTTGCTGATTTCCAAGATGTAGCAAACAAAATCAATTCAGGAAAAGGAACTGTAGGCTTGCTGATCAACGATCCAAGAATGTACGACAATCTAAACAATGCATCTAAGAACCTGGACAATCTGATCATTGATCTTAAAGAGAATCCGAAACGTTACGTACACTTCTCTGTATTTGGGGGTGGAAACAAAGAAAAATAGTAGCCAGTTATTCTTACTCAAAACTTTATAAAGGTTTTTTGCTGATTTTTGTGCAAGATGAATTGACTTGCGATTTCATAAGATCCACGCTGTTGATTCTCAAGAAACTCGATAGCTCATTATTGAATGTACAGCGAATGTAGTTCTGAACATATGTCAGGCATACCCCAGATATTTCATACCTGAAGTTCTTTTACACACGAAGAATTTGTCTTAAATAACTAAAATCAACCCTGCGTCTTTTAGATCAGATAAGTAACGCCTTCCAACGCAAGCTCTGTATTCGAGAAAACTGATGCAGCCTCTTCCAAAAGGGGCTGTAAGCTTTTGTAGCGAGAAGAAAAGTGACCGATAAGTAACTTGTCTACTCCAGCTTGCACCGCAAGCTCTGCGGCCTGTAAGGCAGTGGTATGATATGTCTGGTCTGCCCTACTTAACAATTCATGTAAAAACGTAGCTTCGTGGTACAATACCGTACAGCCACTTATACTTTTGAAATATGTGCCGTCTGCAAGGGTATCTGAGCAGTAGCAATAACTCTTTGGTTCATTCGAGTCAACGGTATAATCAACATTGTAAATTACGCGACCATCCGGCAGGTCCAGGTTAACCCCTCTTTTCAGCAGGGGATAATACTCTACTGGGATTTTATCTTCTTCAAGTTTCTCTACAACCAGCTTCCGGAGCCTTTTCTTCTCCGTAAACTTAAAGCCGGTGCATGGTACACGGTGGTTTAGAACAATCGTCTCAACCTCCACATCTTGATTACTAAAAATCACTTTCGGCGCTTCCGTAGTAATTGGAGTAAAGTCAATGGCATACCGCAATGTGGTATCAGAATGTTTGAATTGAATGTCAAGAATCTCCATTAAGGCTGCTGGCGCGAAAATCTTAATGGGTTTAATCCGACCATTTAGGTGCATGCTAGAGAGCAGCCCAATTAAGCCGAAGTAGTGGTCGCCGTGCAGGTGGCTAATAAAAACATGGTCTATTTTACTTGCCTTGATTCCGAATTTCATCAACTGCTGTTGAGTACCTTCTCCGCAATCAATAAGGTAAAACTTTTCGTTGCAATTTAGCAGTTGTGACGTGGGATTTCTATTGTAAACAGGAGTAGCAGAGCTACTCCCTAAAATTGTAACCTCAAATTTCATTAATCTTCTTCCTCAAAGCCATCTCTTAAATCCTTTTCTACCTCCTCCATGTAGATGAAGTCAACTGCCTCTGCAAGCGTTGCAACGAAATTCAGTGATTCATCAAGACCAGAGATTTCAATTATCTTTTCGACTTCCGCATTAACGCCAGTAATTAAAAATAGGCCGTTTGCGTTCTTACATAGACGATCACCGACCAATAAACAGCTCAAATCCTGAGAATCCTCGCAGTGTTCTACATTTGAAAGATCAACGATGATGTTCCGGTGTCCTTCTGAAGTAAGAAGAATGAACTCAGACTTTAGTTTAGGTGCGTTTTCGTTGGTAAACCTAGGCTCATTAAGTTTAACAACAACATATTTTTCAAGTTTATCTACTGATAATGCCATAGGTATTTTTTAATAATTGTGTAGTTTAATAATTCAAGGTGTTCAGAAATGCCGAAATATTCTTTTCAATTCTGAAGGTAACGTCACTTGATTCATTTTTGAGAAACTTATCTCCCGTTATTTGTTCGTATAGTTCAATATATCGATCCGAAATAGAAGTAATGATTTCGGGAGTCATTTCAGGTATCGTTTGTCCATCCTTTCCTTGAAACCCATTTTCTATCAGCCATTTGCGTACAAACTCCTTAGACAACTGCTTCTGAGCTTCTCCGGAAGCTTGTCTTTGCTGATATCCATCAGCATAGAAATAGCGAGAGGAGTCTGGCGTATGAATTTCATCGATAAGGTAAATCTGATCAGCAATCTTACCAAATTCATATTTAGTGTCTACAAGTATCAATCCACGTTCCGCTGCTATTTCTGTACCACGATTGTATAGGGCGTAAGTATATTCTTCCAATAGTTCATAATCCTGAATGGATACGATCCCTTTATGCAGAATCTCCTCCCTGGAGATATCCTCATCATGACCAACACTCGCTTTGGTTGTAGGTGTAATAATAGGTTGAGGAAGCTTGTCATTTTCGACTAGGCCCTCGGGAAGGGAGACGCCACAGATCGTTCGCTTACCAGCACTATATTCTCTCCAGGCATGTCCCGCCAGGTATCCGCGAATAACCATTTCAACTTTAAACGGCTCGCAGATCAGGCCTACAGTCACCATCTCGTCCGGAACGCCTACAACCCAATTTGGAAGGATATCTTTGGTTGCTTCAAGGAACTTTGCCGCAATCTGATTTAAAACCTGCCCCTTAAAAGGAATAGCTTCTGGTAAGACAACATCGAAAGCAGAAATGCGGTCTGTTACAACCATTGCCAGGTAGGTATCATTGATGGTATAAACATCTCTTACTTTGCCCTTGTAATAGTTGCTTTGTTTTGGAAATTGAAAATGTGTTTCTTTTACTGCTTTCATTCTTTTGCCAGTCGGCTTATATATTAAATTATTGTATGTCTCCGTATGCTTTTAATATCCGTTTTACCAATTTGTGGCGAACAACGTCATCTCCCGTAAGGTAAATAATCTCTATCCCCGGAATCTCTCCCAAAATCCTTAAAGCATTGAATAAGCCTGACATTTGCTTTTTGGGTAAATCTATTTGGGTTACATCGCCCGTAACAATAAACTTTGCCGTTGGTCCCATCCTGGTCAAGAACATCTTCAACTGCAAGTCGGTTGAGTTCTGCGCTTCATCCAGAATTACGAAACAGTTGTCAAGTGTTCTTCCGCGCATAAATGCAAGCGGAGCAATCTCAATTGTCCTGTTCTCCAAATACAGCTTAAGTTTTTCCGCGGGGATCATATCATCCAGCGCATCATAAAGAGGGCGAAGGTATGGATCTACCTTTTCCTTCAGATCGCCTGGAAGGAAGCCCAGGTTCTCCCCTGCTTCAACGGCGGGTCTGGTTAATATGATACGTTTTACTTCTTTATTTTTTAATGCTCTAACCGCAAGTGCAACTGCAGTATAGGTTTTACCGGTACCTGCAGGTCCGATGGCGAATAAAATATCGTTCTTCACAATGCTGTCCACCATGCGGCGCTGGTTGGCGGTCCGAGCTCTGATGAGCAAGCCACTGTTCCCATAAACGATAACTTCCCCGGTCGCCGCATGAAACTTTTCAGCTGCAGGTACCTCGTGGGCGTTAGCTGACTTACTAAAACCCAAGGTCGATTCTACATCGGAGGGCGTCAGGCTACGAAATTCTTCAAGATGAGCAACAAGCTGATTAAATTTGTCCTCGAATATCACAAGCTCTTTATCATCCCCAAGAACTTTCAGGCCCGTACCCCTAGCTACAAGTTTTAGCTTAGGAAATGCGTTTTTAATTAGTTCATAATGTTCGTTATTGGTACCCCAAAACTGTGCAGGATCTACAGATTCTAATGTGAGTTTTATTTCGTTCAAAATATTGTTTTTTAAGATAGGCGTGTATACTTTGGTTTTAAAATTGAATATTTGTAGGCGATTTGCCCCTACGCAAGAATAAGAATTAATATTTAATTTTTAATGGCTATTATCACTTTAACTACGGATCTAGGTTCTAAAGACTTCTATCAGGCTGCTTTAAAAGGCAGTATTCTGAGCATTATGCCTACAGCCAATATTGTCGATATAACCCACGAAGTACCTTCGTTTAATATTTCTTATGCTGCCTTTGTTTTAAAAAATGTTTACAATTATTTCCCTAAGGAAACAGTTCATTTGATCGGTATTGATTCCGTATTCAGTGAGCAAAGTAAATACGTTGCACTAAAGTACCATGATCACTATTTCGTGGGTGCAGATAACGGAATCTTTTCACTTCTTTTTGATGAGGCGCCAGATGAACTGGTAGAATTAAATATTATGCAGGACTTAAAATATCTACACTTCCCCCTTGTTGATATTTTTGTTAAGGCTGCCATCCACCTTGCTAGAGGTGGCAAACTCAGGGAGATCGGTTTACCTGCAGACAGTGTTGAAGAAAGAATGTTGCTACACCCGGTAATTGAGCGGGATATCATCCGTGGAAGCGTTATTTATATTGACACCTTTTGCAACGTGATCACCAACATTACCAAAGAACTATTCACCAGAATACAGCGCAATCGGGATTTCACTTTGTACTTCCGCAAAAGTGAAACCATCAACCAACTTAGCTGGCACTACAATGAAGTTCCTGAGGGTGAGAAGCTATGTCTGTTTGGCATAAGCAACCATCTTGAAATAGCCATCAATAAAGGCAAGGCAAGCGGGCTTCTCGGCCTTCATTTAAATGACATTGTACGTGTGGAGTTCCATCCATAACAGCCGGCAAGACAACATTCAGTATGCAAGGCATAGTCTTTGCTAATTTCATTAACAAAATTCAACATGATTAAACAGCTATTTTTGGTCCTATTTATCTTATTCACTATTGCTGCCCATGCCCAGGTAGATACATCTGCATACGACGTCCAACGTGCTAAAATCAATGCTTTGCTGGCAGATCGGAGCGTGAAATTTGGGCAGTATGAGCAAAGTTTAAATGAACGTACCGGCATATTTGGTTTTCAGACAAAGCGGGACATAAAAAACTCCAACGAAATTCTGCGTCAAATCGCTTTAAACGACAATAACATCTTCAAAGAACTGAAGGTACTACTTGATTACAAAGATTTCCAGGTTCAGCAGGTTCAAACCGCTGCAAGCACAAATTCTGAACGGATTCGAAGCTATATGGCTGCAATCAAAAAGTTGCAGGATCAGAATCAAATTTTGCGGAAGCAAATAGAAGAAAAAGAAAAAAGCGGCAGCAACTCTTTTCCACTGATTATCTTTTTATTGATCGCAATCGCCGCAGGCGGATACTTTGGATATGGTAGGATCAAAAGGTCACGAAAACTGGCCTAATTGAACGAGAGCATTGAACAAGGTTTTGAAAATAGCATTGTTAAAAAAAGGAACGCCATAAGCGTTCCTTTTTTTGTTATTAAATTTGATTGAAATAGCCGATAATCAAGTTTGCAAGTTCAGTACCAATCCTTTCCTGAGCCTCATTGGTGGCCGCCCCGATATGTGGGGTTAAAGAAATTTTCGGGTGTTGAAGAATTGCTGCCAGTGGCGTAGGTTCATTATCAAAAACATCCAATCCAGCAAAAGCAAGCTTTCCATTGTCTAAGGCATTTACTAATGCAAGTTCATCGATGATGCCGCCTCGAGAGCAGTTCACTACGCCTACCCCTGGCTTCATAATATCAAACTCCGGTTGACCGAGAATGGGTTTGTCTGAAAATGGTGTATGTAAAGTAATGAAATCACTGTTTTGAATCACTTCATTGAACGACACTGTCTCAATTGGTATCTTTACAGATTTACCGCCTTGGAAGGTCAGTTCAATAGCACCAGAGAACGGATAAAGATCATAAGCTAGAACATTCATCCCTAGGCCAAGGGCCATAGTTGCAACTTCACGTCCTATTCTGCCGAACCCAATGATACCGATAGTTTTACCTCGTAATTCAACACCTTTAGCGTAGGCTTTTTTGAGGTTATTGAATTGGGTAGCGCCTACCACAGGCATTTTTCTATTCGAATCCTGAAGAAATCGATTGCCTGTAAACAAATGCCCAAATACAAGTTCTGCAACGGATAAGGACGATGCCGCCGGTGTATTCACAACTGCAACACCTTTGCTTCTCGCATATTCAACATCAATGTTGTCCATTCCAACGCCACCCCGACCAATTAACTTTAAGTTTGGACATTGGTCAATTACATCCTGCCTTACTTTAGTCGCACTTCTAACGGTTAGTCCGTCATAGTTCTGTAGCGCTTCAATCAATTTATCCTGTGGAACAGTTTCTGTGTCTACTAAAAAACCTGCACTTTCCAACAGTGCTTTACCAATGGGATCTATCCCATCATTCGCGAGTATTCTGATCATTTAAAATATAATTATTGGTGCTTTTCCGCAAATGTCTGCATTAGGTCTATAAGGTGATGAACGCTGGTAATAGGAAGTGCATTATACATAGATGCCCTGAAACCACCTACACTCCTATGTCCTTTTAAGCCTTCAACTCCATTATCTTCAACAAATTTCAAGAATGGTTTTTCCAGTTCCGGGTTATTCATCACAAAACACACATTCATTCTTGAACGATCCTCCACTGTACAAGTACCTTTGAAAAGTGGATTTCTATCTATTTCCGTATACAATGCATATGCTTTTGCTTTGTTTTCTTTTTCGATTTCGGCAACACCACCTTTAGACTTCAACCACCTTAGGTTAAGCATAGAAACATAAATCGAAAACACAGGAGGCGTGTTATACATCGAGCCGTTTGATGCCTGAATTTGGTAGTCGAGCATCGAAGGTATCTTTCTGCCCGATTTACCTAAGATCTCATCTTTAACAATTACAACCGTTGCGCCAGCTGGGCCTATATTTTTCTGCGCCCCAGCATAGATCAACCCAAACTTTGAGACATCAATTACTCGGCTTAGTATGTCGGATGACATGTCACACACTATAGGAACATTCGTTTCAGGAAAGCTGAACATTTCTGTACCATAGATCGTGTTGTTAGAGGTGCAATGGAAATATGCGCTGTCGGCAGGTATTTCAAAGTCTTTAGGTATAAAGGTATAGTTGTCCGGTTTTGATGAAGCCACAATGTTAGCCTTTCCGAAAGTAGAAACCTCCTTTATTGCCTTGCTTGCCCAAATACCGGAATCAAGATAACTTGCTGTTTGTCCTTCAGGCAAAAGGTTGTATGGAACCATCGCAAATTGCAAACTGGCACCGCCTTGCAAGAATATTACAGAGTAGCCTTCCGGTACGTTCAATAATTCCTTAACCAATCTGGTGGCTTCATCAACAACTCCTTCGAACTCAGAAGTACGGTGTGAGATTTCAAGAATCGATAAACCGTCTTTGAAATCCAGAACAGCTTGTGCAGCTTGCTTAAATACTTCTTGAGGTAGAATGCAGGGTCCTGCTCCAAAATTGTGTCTCATATTGTTATTAGCTATAATTAAGTATAATGATTAGGTAAGTTGAATCGAAACCTTAAATGGTGAATATTCCAGAAGGCATATTCTTAAGATCTGATATCATCTTCGATGGTGAAGCAGCGCTGAAGATTGAACTTCCCGCTACAAAAACGTGCGCGCCGGCGTCGATCAGCGCAACAAGGTTTCCAATGTCAACGCCGCCGTCAACCTCAATGAGCAACTTTGGGTTGAGCTCAGCAGCCATGGTTTTTAATCGAAGAATTTTATTGTATGTATTTCCAATGAACTTCTGCCCTCCAAAGCCGGGATTTACAGACATGATCAGTACCATATCTATATCCGGTAAAATATCTTTTAGAAGTTCAACAGGAGTATGTGGATTCAAGGCAACGCCCGCTCTGCAGCCGGCGGTGTGAATAGCCTGAAGGCTGCGATGTAGATGATCGCAGGCTTCGTAATGTACCGTTATTACGGCAGCGCCCGCCTGCGCAAAACGTTCGATGTACTGATCTGGATTCACAATCATAAGATGAACATCCAAAGGCTTTGTGGCATGTCGCTTAACAGCTTCTATAATCGGAAACCCGAAAGATATATTTGGAACAAACACGCCGTCCATTACGTCAACATGAAACCAGTCGGCATCACTACTGTTAATCATTTCAATATCACGCTGTAAATTGCCGAAATCGGCAGCAAGTATAGACGGGGCTATTAAATGTTTCATAGTGGTAAATATAAATAAATAACCTAACGCAAAACAAAAAACCCCGCAAATTGCGGGGTTTTTATATAATTAGACCTAATTACTTATCTAAGCTGGTTTGTCAGCTGCTTCTGGTCTTGGTGGACGTGGCATTAATGCTTTCCTTGAAAGTTTCATCTTACCTTGCTTGTCAATATCTAAAAGTTTAACCTGTATACGGTCACCTTCTTTAAGCACACCGTCCATAGTTTCTAAACGTTCCCAGGCAATTTCTGAAATGTGTAGTAAACCATCTTTTCCAGGCATGATCTCAACAAATGCACCAAACGGCATGATTGATTTCACTTTACCATCGTATGTTGCACCTATATCCGGCTTAGCTGCAATTGCATTGATGCGTCCTACAGCAGCGTCGATTGCGGCTTTGTTATCTGCAAAAATTTCGATGATCCCTTTGTTACCTACCTCTTCAATCGAAATAGACGCACCAGTTTCACGTTGCATTTCCTGGATAATTTTACCACCAGGTCCGATGATCGCACCAATAAATTCTTTATCAATTGTTAAAGAAACAATACGTGGAGCATGTGCTTTGTAATCTTCGCGAGGTGCAGAAAGTGTTTTCTTCATCTCGTTTAAAATATGCAAACGAGCTTCTTTAGCCTGAACTAAAGCATTTGTTAACACTTCCCATTTCAGTCCATTGATTTTCAAGTCCATCTGACAAGCAACAATACCTTTTTCGGTACCAGTTACTTTAAAGTCCATATCTCCCAAGTGATCTTCATCGCCTAAGATATCAGACAAGATAGCGTATTTACCAGTTTTCTCATCCGTGATTAAGCCCATTGCAATACCTGAAACAGGCGCTTTTATTTTAATACCAGCATCCATAAGTGCCAATGTACCTGCACAGACAGTTGCCATAGATGAAGATCCGTTTGATTCCAAAATATCAGAAACGATACGAATCGTGTACGGATTCTCTTCTAAGCCTGGTAACACTTTTTTCAAAGAACGCATAGCTAGGTTACCATGACCAATTTCACGGCGGCCTGCACCCCTATTCGGACGAACCTCCCCGGTTGAGAACCCAGGGAAATTGTAGTGCAACAAGAACTTATTGTAACCATTAACGAAAGCACCATCTATCATTTGCTCATCATCTTTAGAACCTAAAGTAACAGTTGTTAAAGATTGAGTTTCACCACGAGTAAACACTGCTGAACCGTGTGCTGCAGGCAAATAACCTACCTCACTCCAGATCGGACGTACCGTACGTGCATCACGACCATCTAAACGAATTCCTTCGTCTAAAACAAGGTTACGGATGGCATCATATTGTACATCATGAAAATACTTCTTAGAAAGGAATCCAGTTACATCATCGATGTTTTCACCAAGTGTAGCTATGAAGTCCATTAGGATTGTACCGAAAGCATTACCGCGCTCATGTTTTGACGAACCACTTTTTGCAATTGCATAAACCTTATCGTAAGTAGCAGCAAACACCTGAGCTCTTAAGTCTAGATTGCTTTCTTCGTGAGAATAAGTACGCTTTACAGTTTTACCTACAAGTTCGGCCAATTCTTTTTGCACCTGAACTTGAACAACTATGGCTTTATGCGCAAATTCAATCGCTTCCACCATTTCAGCTTCAGAAATTTCATCCGCTTCGCCTTCAACCATCACGATATCATTTTCCGTACCGGCTACAAGGAATTCCATTGTAGCACGTTCCAGATCACTTGCGTAAGGATTGATCACGAATTGACCATCAATTTTAGCAACACGAACTTCAGATATCGGACCATTGAAGGGAATATCAGAAACTGCGATTGCAGCAGAAGCCGCAAGTCCTGCTAAACAGTCAGGCATAATATTTTTATCAGCAGAAATCAACGAGATCATCACCTGCGTGTCCGAATGATAGTCATCTGGAAACATTGGGCGCAATGCACGATCCACCAAACGGGAAATTAGAACCTCGTAGTCAGACAATCTGGCTTCGCGACGTAAAAATCCCCCTGGAATACGTCCAGCTGCTGCATATTTTTCTTGGTAATCAACAGATAATGGCAAGAAATCAACACCTGCTTTCGCACCTATTGAAGATACTACAGTTGCCAATAACATGGTGTCACCCATTTTCACGACAACAGAACCATCAGCTTGTTTAGCTAACTTACCTGTTTCAATTTCGATTGTTCTTCCATCGCCCAGATCGAACGATTTTTTTATTACATTCATTTAATTGTTATTATGGTGTGTTTTCCTCTTTCCTCCACACCGGATTTATGTATAATATTTTACTTTGCAAAGTAAAAAAGCCATTCCGAAAGAATGGCTTTTCTTGATAAAAATACAGTTATTTTATGATATCTCTCAGCTTTAGAGCCTTGATGATTGCACGATAACGTTCAATATCTTTTTTGAATAGATAAGCCAAAATCCCACGACGTTTACCTACCAACTTTTGAAGAGACAACTGTGTAGAGAAATCTTTACGATTTTTCTTCAAGTGTTCTGTCAAATGTGCAATACGGTATGTAAATAACGCTACCTGACCTTCTGCAGAACCCGTGTTGGTTTCTACTTCGCCGTGTGTTTTGAAAATGTCGGCTTTTACTTCTTTACTTAAATACATTCTTGAATGTTACTAAAGTGTTTAAAAATTAATTAATTAAACGCAAAGATACTGTAAGTTTTAATGATTAACAAATAAACAAACCATATAGAGCTGGTGTAAAAAGCCGTTTTTTGATGTGGAAAACACCTGCTTTTTAAAAGTCGCCTGGAGGCGAAAGTTAAATGTAAATTATACTTTTGCAAAACCAATACGCCTAACATGGAAAAAAACCAATACAGTATATTCGAAACTGAACTAAAAGTCCGCCCAGACGATATTGACATGTTTAACCATGTTCATAACAGCAAATACTTTGATTATGTCCTTGCCGCCCGGTATGAACAAATGGATCTTTTTTATAAAATGCCCATGGAAGACTTTCTTACTTCAGGCTTTGGCTGGGTGGTACGTACGGCCTATGTTGATTTCAAAAGGCCAATGATCCTGGGTGATATCGTGAAGGTGCGTACTGGAATCCTGACAATCAATGGAAAAGGCTGCAGGGTACAGTTCGAAATGGAAAACGTCCGAACTAAAAAAATTGCAGCCGACGGCTATTTTGACTATGTAATGATTGACATTAAAACTGGTAAAGGCTGCAAAGTGGATGATGAGATGATCCAGGCCTACAGCATCTAAGGGTTAGCCGATAGTCTCCCTAATTACTTTGGTATAAAAATCATTCAATTTCATTCCCATAGCTGCAATCTGCTGCGGGATAAAACTTGTTGCAGTCTGGCCAGGAATGGTGTTGATCTCGATGAAGTAGAAATCTGCTTCATCTCCCGAAAGAATGAAGTCAATCCTGACTACACCTCTGCAATTCATTTTTTGATATACTGCCGTTACGATATTAACAATGCGGTTACGTATTTCTATTTTCAATGCAGCGGGAGTCGTTTCTTTCGCCACACCCGGGGTGTATTTAGCCTCAAAATCAAAGAATTCCTTACTGGTTTCAACCTCAGTAATTGGAAGCACAGTTATCTTTCCATCCAGCTTTACTACGCCAACGGTAAACTCGCGACCGGCAATAAACTCTTCAATCAACACCTGCTTATCTTCCTTGAAAGCCTTGTCTAAAGCAGCTTTCAAGTCGAACTGATTTGTCACCTTGCTCATCCCAATACTACTTCCGCCATTGTTGGGCTTTATAAAATAAGGCAGTTTTAAACTCCTTTTAATAGGATCAAGGTCATAGTTCTTTGAATCAAACAGTTGAGAAGATTTCGCAACATGCAAATTGGGAATGTCTTGTACAACGGCTTTTGTATAGCCTTTGTTCATCGTAATGGCCGAGGTAAGGGCGTCACACGTCGTATACGGAATTCCAAGCATATCAAAGTAACCCTGAAGCTTTCCATCCTCTCCTGGTGAACCGTGGATAGCAATAAAAACACCATCAAAGGTTATTTTACGCCCTTTCAGTTTAATCGAGAAGTCATTACGGTCTACCTCAACTTTCAGAGAGTCGGCAGGCTCATAAAACCATCCCTTTTGGGTTAGCATAATTTTATATACTTCAAACTTATCTGCATCTAGATTTTGCGCAATTGTTGCTGCACTCTTTACAGAAATGACCCACTCGCCTGTCGTTCCGCCGGTAAGCAATGCTATCGTTTTCTTCATTTAATATTTGATGTTAATTGCAAAGAACCGGCAGAGCAAAATAAATCACAAAGTTTGCCCGAGATTCAGTTGGCATATTATATGGTATAAGCTTTTATAATGATGGCCAAAAATAGAAATTAGTCCGCCCAAATGATTTTAATTCCTATAAAAAAGTTTTTTAGTCTAAATTTGGTGAAAATACATCGCATAAAAACACGCAATGAGCAAATTCTTTTCCTATTTAAAAACCAAATCATTCCGAACCAATATCTTAGCTGCAATCATTACTGTTTTTGTGTTGTTGATGATCGCTTACTTCAGTTTAAAATATTACACAAAACATGGAGAAGGATTGCATGTGCCTGCTTTGAAAGGTCTCTCCTTTGCACAAGCCGTAACAAAACTTGAAGAATCAGGCCTGCGTTATGAAGTTGACTCTGTATATATTATGGACAAGCCACCAGGTGTTGTGATTGATCAGGATCCCGATGCAGATACCTTTGTAAAGGATAATCGGACCATCTACCTGACTATAAATAAAGGATCCGCTCCGGATGTTAAGTTTCCAGACATCGAATTTAAATCATTAAGAGAAGTTCAACCCTTATTAGAAGGCTATGGTCTTCGAATTGGCGATACAACTTATAAATCAGACGTGAGTCGGGATGTTGTTTTAAGTGCCTCTTTCGGCGGACAAGAAATCAAAACAGGCACAACCTTACCTAAGGGCTCCAGAATTGATCTGGTACTTGGCGATGGGCGTGGCAACGAAGAAGTTGATATTCCTGCGCTAATAGGCTTAACAAAGGATGAAGCTAAGTTTTCATTGAGGGGCTCAAATCTTTTGTTGGGAACCATCAGTTACGAAGGGACAATAACGGACACCGCAAATGCCGTTATTGTGATGCAAACTCCGCTTCTTACAGACTCCGTAACGAAAGTTAAAATTGGAACCCCGATCAACATTGTCTTGTCTAATAAATAATCCTTACCTACCGCAAAATGAATGACGAGAATAAAAAGGTAACCGGCAAGCAAAAAGCCGTAATAATCACCCTCCTGGTATTATTTCTTATTGGCCTGATATTCGCCATGAGATTTTATAAAACATATTTTGCAGGAAACATCACTGCTGATCAGAAATATTTTTACATAAAGACTGGCGCAAAGCTTGATGATGTTTTTCAGGAGCTTGAAAGCAAGCATATTGTAGAAGACCTTGGTTCATTTGAAGAAGCAGCGGCAAAAATGGACCTGTCCACCAAGCTAAAACCGGGTAGATACAAGTTAAGCAGGGGTATGAACAACCGTACGCTGATTAACAAGGTCAAAGCCGGCAATCAGGAACCGGTCAACTTAAAATATCAAAACCTCAGGAGAAAAGAAGATTTCGCAGGCTACCTGTCCAAAGAACTTGAACCCGATTCCTCGTCTTTCATCAAAATCCTGGACTCAGCATCGCTGGTCGAGCAATATGGATTTACTAAAGAGAATATCTATACGATGTTTATTCCAAACACTTATCAAATGTATTGGAATACGCCTGCAATGGACTTCTTCAAGAAAATGAATTCAGAATACCTGAAGTTCTGGACCCCCGACCGGAAAAAGAAGGCACAAGCATTGAATCTCACGCCTATTCAGGTATCGATACTGGCTTCAATAGTTGATGGTGAGGCTATCTACGACAAGGAAATGCCGATAATAGCAGGACTATACCTGAACCGTTTAAGTAAAGGAATTCGCTTACAGGCAGATCCCACAGTAATATTCGCTAATAACGATTTTACTGTCAAGCGCGTCACCTTCGCGCTTTTGCAGGTCGACTCAAAGTACAATACCTATAAATACGAGGGTCTACCTCCAGGACCCATTATGATGCCGAGCATTAAAGCAATAGATGCCGTGTTAAACAAAGACAACAACAATTACCTATACATGTGTGCAAAAGAAGATTTCTCCGGCTATCACAACTTTGCGGAAACCAAAGCACAGCATGAAATTAATGCTAGGAAATACAGACAAGCTTTAAACGACAGAAAAATCTATAGGTAATATGTATAGTCACAGCACAAAGATTCGCGTAAGGTATAGCGAAACCGATCAGATGGCTTTTGTATATTATGGCAATTACGCACAGTATTATGAGGTAGGCCGGGTCGAAATGCTACGCAGTTTAGGCATGAGCTACAGTTCAATGGAGAAATCCGGAGTTATGCTGCCTGTGCTTGAGTTAAGCAGCAAATTTATTAAACCGGCCCTTTACGACCAGGAGATTACCATCAAAACGACGGTTAAAGATAAACCTGCCATGCGTATCCACTTTGTTTACGAGTTATTCAATGAAGATGGCGAGCTCATAAACGTTGGAAAAACGACCTTGGTGTTCTTTGATATGGTTAAGAAAAGACCATGTCACCCGCCCCAGGATTTTATGGAGCGCCTGGTTTCTTATTTTTAATTAATTTTGATTCATGGATTGGGTACATAAACAACTGTTGAGGGTAAGAATTTATTCTTTACTTATCGAATGGACAAAAGTCTACGTACTGCCAGGGTTTAGCCCACTCCCTATTTATACGGTATTAACCTTTTTTTTTACCGAAATTCAAAAGGACTCGCTTGTTAACCGGGCATCCTCCCTTGCCTACAATTTCATGCTTGCCATATTTCCTGCAATTATCTTCCTATTCACGCTTATTCCCTTTTTACCGCACGGGTTTCAAAACGAATTGATGTCGTTGATCGCACTCATACTACCGCATAAGGCTTTTGACGCTTTTAAAAGCACCATTGAAGGTATCGTGAAAATTCAAAATGGTAAGTTGCTTTCCCTCGGCTTCTTTCTCTCGCTGTTTTTCGCCACCAATGGCGTTCACGATCTGATGATGGCATTTAACAAGGCATCATTGATCATAGAGACAAGAAGTTGGGTTAGACGTCGCATTATCGCAACCGTTCTTACGTTGCTTATTTCCTTCTCCGTGATTGTTTGTATTGGCGCAATGACTGTTGGAGAGTTCGCATTAACATATCTTGATAAGGTCTTACACATAAAAGGGAATCTGACGTATTATGCAATACAACTAACAAGATGGGCACTTCTGGGGGTGTTATATTTTGTTACAACATCAATTCTATACAGATATGGCCCAGCAAACCCAAAAAAGTGGAAGTTCTTTAGTGCAGGTTCCTGGCTAGCAACTATACTTGCATTTCTAACCATCTGGGGTTTTTCTTTCTACATCAATCATTTCAGTTCATACAATAAGATATATGGTTCCATAGGAACTTTAATTGTGATTATGATTTGGCTCTACTTGAATTCTCTTATTTTGTTGGTCGGTTTTGAGCTAAATGCGAGCATAGACCTCTCAAAAAGAAGCGTAAAGATCATTAAACCGAACTTCAATGTCTTCAAAAAAGAAGCTTCAATCGAAGATAATCTCCAGAAATAAAAATTATTCCTCCTTATTTTTAGACAGTTATCACATTATTTTAAATATTTAAACATCATTATTTGCAGATTCAAGAGGTATTTGTACTTTTGTCGCGGAGAGTTGGCAGAGTGGTCGATTGCGGCAGTCTTGAAAACTGTTGACTGTTAAAGGTCCGCGGGTTCGAATCCCCCACTCTCCGCGAAACCCGTTCCTGATATTCAGGAGCGGGTTTTTTCGTTAAGGGACATTCCTGGAACAAAATAATTACACTGAAAAAATCATACAAATTCAAGTTTAAGAATTAGAAGTGGCCTAAGACCTATCCGGGGAAGAACGCAAATCCAAGTGAAAAGTGGTTTATCAAGCCTGTTACCATACTCCAATCTTTTACAACGAACAAAGCTTCCACATTGACTACAATAGTCAATGTCCAATATCTGCAAGAAAAAGTATTTCTTCGATATCAGTGTTGCTGTGTGTCATTTTCAAGGTGCCTTTTCACAGCTTGTTCACAGTTTTAATCACATAGCAACGTCGTAGTAACAACTTTGGATAAACTGTCAATCTAAGTGCGATAATAATTAGATTTGTCGTTCTAAATCAACGTGTTATGAAAACTTTATTTTTTCATACTGTTGTTGCAATATGTCTAATTGCGACTCTCAATTCTTGCTCGAAAGACGAACAAGCCAATTCTACCCCAGCGAAGGCTTCTGGCGAGCCGCCGGATGACTATGGTTACATCGAACTAGGCGATGGCGAACTCTACTGGCCAAAAGAAGGACTTACGACGTATGCCCAAGTCAAGGAGAAATTTCTACTTGTTAGCACACCGCTGAATTTAGAAAAATATAAAAACGGTACTTTACTGGATTCTGCTTGCAATCAAGACATAGCTTTGAGGTTTAATAGCAAAGGTCGTAAAACGCATGATAAATCGGTCGCATGGGGAGTGAAGCCGGATGTAGCTGAGGAGTACGCACCCATTATAACTTTCAACATCAAAAACTCAGTGACAATAAAATTTTCAAAAATGGTTAATGCATTTTCATTCGAGATGAATTCTCCATACAAAGATGTTGAGTATGGACTTCACGTCACATTTTATAATTCAAAGCTAAATACGCCAATAAACCATACGTCATATGTAACTTACTTACATTCTGATACGACTTTTGGCCCA
The DNA here is from genome assembly GCA_028287885.1 of Pedobacter sp. Taxonomy (GTDB): domain Bacteria; phylum Bacteroidota; class Bacteroidia; order Sphingobacteriales; family Sphingobacteriaceae; genus Pedobacter. Next base: position 2,640 of record JAQBOT010000096.1, on the reverse strand, counting down.
GCATTAGGATGGCCAAAGGGGGCGTTATTCTCAGCCGTTGATAGTCCAGCTCCTTTCGATGAACTTGTAATATTCTTTGAATACGTTGAATATGGTGCACCACCTCCTCCTGGTCCATTCGACCTTTCTCTTTCAGGATTTAGATACAGATTAGCTAAGTGATTGCAAAAATGCAAAATCAGAGGCTGCTCGGTACGATGTTGGTGCTGATAACCTATCCAGTAGAACGTAGAAATTCGCTTGCATGTTGATTGACATAAGCATGCTGTTCAATCAATCCCATGTGGCCAGCTGGCGATAAAACAACCAACTTCGAACCTGAGATAGCCTTATTCAAAGTTACACTCGCCTCAAGCTTTGTTAAACGATCTTTATCAGCACCGGCGATTATGATCCAACAAAGCGGCTTTAATATCGGGTTTTGAATAGAAGTGAGTAAACCACTCAAGATTGATGTCTTAGTTGGATTGGTATAGGTTGTATGTTCTAATATGATTCCCTTAATTTTAGACCTCCTGAACAAATAGCTACAACTAGCCATTGCAAACAATCAAATAAAACTTTACTTATGCTGTGCTGCAGGCAACTCAAAAGGCAAAGTACCCGTAGTCAATAAGGTAGAGTCAGATCCAATTTTCCATAATCATAGAAAGGAGGTAAAAATGAACTAAGTGAGCATTCAATTTTCCCTTTACCTCGTTCCCACTCTTATACTTGAGGATTCTTTGCTTTGTAATTCATGGATCCGCCTATCCCATTAAACAACAAGCGTATTTTCTGAAATGACTGTAAGATTACCCTTGATTTTTTATGAATCAAGGGCATGCTGAATAAATGTTGATTTACCAATTAAACTTTTATGTATGAAAAACTTAATTCATTCTGATTGCTTGCATTCGACGATTAGTCGGGGCGAGAGACCGCAATGGCGGCTGTTTGTTTTAGTACTCTTCAGTACGCTAGTCATCCTAACCGGATGTAAAAAGATGAATAATGAAAGTCTGCAAACCTCCGACGATCCAGCAGGGCAGTCCTTGGATTTACAGCTCGTCGTAGACAACCTGGTTTCTCCGATCACCTTGGTAGAGGCTCCCGACTCAAGTAAACGTTTATTTGTAGTCGACCAGATTGGTAAAGTCTGGATCATCGGATCTGACGGCCAGAAAAAGGCCGAACCTTTTATTGACGTTAGCAGTAAGGTAGTCACGTTGAATCCCGGCTATGATGAACGAGGATTGTTGGGACTAGCCTTTCATCCAGATTACAAAACGAATGGCAGGTTCTTTCTCTTTTATTCTGCAGCGCCTGGCCCTGGCGGCCCTGCACCTGGGGTGCTCTGGAATAATCGAGTTCGTATTGCCGAGTTTCATGTCTCATCTAGCAATCCTGACAAGGCCGATCTCAGTCCTGAGAAGATTATTTTGGACGTTGATCATCCACAACCAAACCATAACGGCGGAACTATAGCCTTTGGACCTGATGGATACCTCTATATCTCCATTGGCGACGGTGGCGGTAGCGATGATGTCGGTCCTGGTCACGTTGCAGATTGGTATAAAGTAAACGAGGGTGGCAACGGTCAGGATGTATCTTCCAATCTGCTTGGAAACATCTTGAGGATCGATATAAACTGTCCAACAAAGTATATTGTTCCTAAGGATAATCCCTTCGTAGGCAAAAAGGACATCTTGCCAGAGATATATGCCTATGGCTTTCGCAATCCATATCGCTTTTCTTTTGACCTAGGCGGTTCGCATCAATTGTATGTAGGAGATGCAGGACAATCCTTGTATGAAGAAATTGATCTCGTAACTAAGGGCGGTAACTATGGTTGGAATGTAAAAGAAGGCACACATTGTTTTAGCACCGCCAACAACAAGTTAGAATTAGCCGCCTGCCCAATAAAAGATAGTCTCGGAAATCAGCTGATTGATCCAATCATTGAACTACCAAACGCGGCCAATCCTGCAGGAGGTATTGCGACCGTAATTGTAGCTGGCCATGTTTACCGTGGAAATGCAATTTCTAGTTTAGCGGGTAAGTATATCTTCGGAATCTATTCCCAAGGTGGATCTGGCGCAGATGGAAAACTATTGGTTTCAAGTCTTGGTGGATCTGGCCTGCTAACATTTAGTGACATAGCCTTGAAAAGCTTCCCTGCAAATCTTGGGCAGTATTTAAAAGGGTTCGGCCAAAGCCTGGATGGAGAAGTTTATGTACTTACTACTGGAGTACAAGGACCTTCCGGAAATTCTGGAAAAGTTTATAAGCTAACCCAGGCTACAATGTAAGTTAAGATGCTACATTGTGTTATACAATTGTGGCTATACTTAAAATTTAAGCTAACAGGCTACATCTTTATAAAAGATTAAAAAGGAGGCATAGTTGCCTCCTTTTTTTAACTAAGCAAGATCGTGAATACAACAAGTTACATCGTTTCATAATTCAGTGTAAAGCAACACGTTGCGCATTATTTTTCTTGTCTTCTACAAGAATAACTCCCTTATTTTACTTAACTTAAAGTACCTCAAACTTGTCACCTTAAATCTCCTCCCTATGAAAAAAAGCTTACTCCTCACAATTTGCTTCTGCCTCATTTTTAGCTTTACCCTCCTGGCGCAAAGCACTGTAAGCGGTACC
>JAQBOT010000095.1 GCA_028287885.1 Pedobacter sp. | reverse complement strand
CCGAGACTCGTTGTATGTGGGTAACGCTATCTATACCGGAAATTTCTTGTTCAAAAAGATTGATTGTACTTTCTCTATGGTCGTTTAGCAGAATGCCGATGTTGGCAGCGATAGCATTTGGGAACTTACTTTTATCTATGGTTACATAGTAATTCAAGTAACCAGCTTTTTTTAGTTTTTTTAACCTCTTTCTCAAAGGAGTTTGACTAATGTTTAACATGCCTGCAAGGATCTTTGTATTGATCTGGCAATCTTTCTGTAAGATGGAAATTAATTTTTGATCGAGTTCGTCAATTTTAGAGGCCATAGTTTAAAACAATTGTGAGCGTTAATTTTTCAGTTATACTAAAATCAAATATAATAATCCTAGCCGAAAAATAAATAGTTTTACGATAATTATTTAAATCAGCTTAAATATTATTTATGTGAGTTCCTGTGATTAGGGCGCCGTGGGATTGGATAGTCGCGGTATAACACAATTTAATAAGCTTAGGTAGTGGATAATGCTACTGAAAAGGCGGTTTTATAGTTCTTTTCGCCAAACGTATTTGGCCATTTGCATTATTTAAGTTAAAAGTGAAAATTACAGTTAAACTTAAATTATTAAAACTCCTATGAAGCAAATGAGGATAACAGCTAGCATTACTAAGCGCGATTCGGCATCCCTAGATAAGTACCTAAATGATATTAGTAGAATCAGGCTGTTAACGATAGACGAGGAGGTGCAGCTCTGCATTAAAATTAAGCAGGGTGATCCGTTAGCCATTGAAAAACTGGTGAAATCTAATTTAAGGTTTGTTGTTTCCGTAGCTAAACAGTACCAGCACAAAGGCCTAAGCCTTGGAGATTTGATTAACGAAGGAAACATCGGTCTGATAAAGTCAGCTTCAAAGTTCGATGAGACTAAAGGGTTCCGGTTCATCTCATTTGCGGTATATTGGATAAAACAATCTGTGATGCAGGCAATAACCGAACAAACGCGTACGGTTAAACTTCCATTTAATCAGGTTTATGGGATTTCGAAGACGAACAAGACCTCATCTAAACTTGAGCAGGAATTGCAAAGAACGCCTACTTCTGCTGAGATCTCAGAATACTTAGGGCTTGAAGAATGGAAAGTCAAAGATTATTATAATAATGCTAAAAGGAGTGTCTCGCTTGATTCTTTGGTTAACGTGGATGGTGAAAAGTGTTTAATTGATATTATCAAAAACGATTCACCGGATCCGGACGACCAAATGGTACGGGGCTCACTCACCGATAATCTTCTACATCTTCTGAATACCCTACCAAAACGTGAAGCCGAAATAATGACCTTGTATCTAGGGATAGGAGAGCCCTATGCGTTACAACTTGAAGATATTGCAATCATTTTCAATCTTAGTAAAGAAAGAGTAAGGCAGATAAAAGACAAGGCATTGAAGGAGCTTCGCAGACGAGGTAAACCTTATTTATCTAAACTAGGTATATACAATTCAGAGATTTGATGAATTATGAACCATTCTAAGTTTCCTTTATATATCTGGAATTGAAGGTAGCAGCAACTCCCAAAGGGAAAAGCTTTTAGATGAATTCTGGAACTCTTGCATTTGGGTTATTGCCTTGGATCTGGTTAAGACGAACATTAGCTATCCGACTTGCTGGTTTCGAACTTAGTTTATTAATGCCCGTTGCACCATTATATAAAAGGAGTCCGCCTAAAGCAATCTCCTGAATAGAGATGATAGGTTTTTTGGTGATATTAACTAGCCCTTTTCGCAAAATAAATGCGCCTGCTATAATACATATCACTCGTTTACCAGTGCTTAGCTCGTAAGAATCACTAGAATTTAGCAGCTTTTTTCCTGCTGTTAAAGCTACCATGTGTTTTAAATTGTTAAGCATAATATCTTACGTTGAGGTTCTGAATTATAGTTTGAACAGCTTTAAAGCACAATTGTTTAAGTTTCTTTACATTTTCATAAAAACTGCTTTGTAGAAGTAAGTTATAGGGTCGAGGTCATCTTAATGGACCGTCTTCCAAATATTAGAATAACCATGGCAATCAAAGAAGTCGTAAACATAACTATCGTCATTGGCTCAGCAGATTTGGTATGGAAAAAGCTTAACGCTGTTGATGCTAATGCACCCATTCCCATTTGGAGTGCACCCATAAGGGCAGAAGCAGTGCCGGCATTTTTCTTGAAAGGAGCTAACGACAAGGCAATGGTGTTTGGGTTGGTAAATCCAATACAGCCTAAGAAGAGGAACAGGAACGTTAAAGCTTCAAACACACCTACCACATTTAGAGAAAGTGCAATGTAGAAGATCACAGTGAAGACCACCTGGCAAATTAGAGCCCAAACAATAATCTGCTCACTTTTATATTTTCTAAGCAATAGACTATTTACCTGACTCGAACCTATCAGGCCTATAGATAAAAACGCAAAAATCCAACCATATGCTTCTGTACTTGCCTTAAAAACTTCCATAAACACAACTGGTGAGCCGGCTACATAGGCAAACAAGCCTGCGAATGATATTGCGCCTACAAAAGCATAAGTAAAAAATTGAGGCTCAAATGTCACAGCTAAAAAACCTCTTATTATTGGGCCTGGTTTAAGTGAAATGTTGACGTCTGGTACAAACTTATCGGGTAATAGGAAAATGGTAGAGAAGAGGTTGAGAAGCCCTAAAGCTACTAGCGCAACAAAGATGGCATGCCAGCCAAAGAGAACGGTTATATAGCTGCCCACTGTCGGAGCAAGCATTGGTGAAACGCCAACAACCAACATCAATAATGAAAAGATCTTTGCACTGTCTTTCACTGGGAAAAAGTCTCGCACCATCGCAACAGAAGCTACGGCGGCTGCACAACTTCCAACTGCCTGGATTGCCCTGAGTACAATCAGTTGATTCAAGGAATAAACGAAAAGGCAGCCAATTGATGCCAAAACATAAATAGTTAACCCGATCACCAGGGGTTTTTTTCTTCCAAATCTGTCCAAGAGCGGTCCATACAGAAGTTGCCCCAAAGATATGCCTATGAAAAAACTAGATAATGATATTGCCACGTTCTCTGTGGTCGTATGTAGATCCTTGGCAATTACGGGAAATGCCGGCAGATACATGTCTATGGAGAAAGGCCCCAATGCAGTGAGTGAGCCAAGAATTAAGATTAATTGTAATTGTTGTTTACTGGTCATAGAAAATTAAGCAATTATGTTCTGCAATATTTGACGGATTACCTGATCTACAATTTGCGCCGGATTGTCACTGAACTTCATTAAAATACGGTTAGCAAGGATTGCATTAATAGATAGGGCATTGTGGCCTAGAGATTTTGCAAGTGCATAGATCCCTGCAGTTTCCATCTCCAAATTACTTAACCTGAGTCCTCCATATTCAAAAGTGTTTAATTTTTCAATCAGACGAGGAAATCTGTTGATTGCTCTTACCTTTCGGCCTTGTGGTGCGTAAAACCCCGGTGATGTTACTGTGATTCCTCGCTGCAGGCCTTTAGCGATTCTCTCCAACAAGCCCTTACTTCCAGAAGTTAAATAAGGGTCCAAACCGCTGAATTCTGCCATATGACCTTTTATTTTGTTAAGTAAACACCTGTCTTCAATACTATTCTCCTCGTAATAGTACTTCATCAACGTATCTAGGCCTAATCCGTGTGAAGAAGCCAATATCGTGCCTAGTGGAATGTCTTTTTGAATGGAACCAGAAGTGCCAATGCGTATAATATCCAACGAAACAAGTGAACTCTTGACTAGCCTCGTTTTGAAATCAATGTTCACTAATGCATCCAATTCATTCAATACAATGTCAATATTGTCTGTTCCAATCCCCGTTGAAATAACAGTGATCCGCTTGTTGCTCAAATATCCCGTATGCGTTATGAACTCTCTTTTTCCCTTTCTCAGTTCGATGCGGTCAAAGTATTTGCTAACCTCAGAAACTCTTTCAGGATCCCCAACTGTGATTACAGTAGGCGCGATGTCTTCTGGTAACAGGTTTAGGTGATAAATGCTTCCATCTGGATTGATAATCAAGTCAGCTTCTGAAAGTATATTCATATAATGTATGGTTGTGACAACTAGGTAAAGTAAGAAGCTGCAAAGGTAAAATTTAAATGGAGGTCAGTCGTATTTGCCCGTCATTATTTGCATGATTACTCCCTCAATATGCTCAAGTTTCAAAAGGATTTCAGTTGCTTTACTTTGCCTAATTTCTAAACCGAGTTCACACCTAATATCAAATATTTGACTCAGGACATTCAATTGCTCGTCCTTTACTATCTTCATAACCTGTGAGGTCGCTTCATAAGAAAATGAAACGAGATAGTGATTGTTTACAGTTTTGTTCACAACTTTACCGTTGTTTAAAGCATCAATGGTTGCTGATTTGTATGCATTGATGAGACCTGGAACGCCTAGCAAAGTGCCTCCGAAATACCTTACGACAACAACAAGTACATTCGTAAGGTTCTCAGACAATATCGTATTTAGAATAGGTCTTCCGGCAGAGCCTGAAGGTTCTCCGTCGTCATTTACGCGAAACATGCTTTTATCTGGGCTTAGGCGGTAGGCCCAACAGAAATGACGCGCCTTTGGGTGTTCAGACTTCAATCGTAAAAGAATGTCCTTAATTTGGACTTCTGAATTAAGAGGGTATGCATATGCCAAAAAACGGCTTCCCTTTGCCCTGAAAATTCCTTCACAAACTCCGTCAATGGTGTCGTAAAAATCATCTAATTCCATAGAATGAGGAAACGGTTAAAATCACTATCGACAGCAAAGCCAAAATTACCCCGATGATATTCAAGCGGCTTAACTTCTCTCTAAATATGTAAACTCCTACAATCGTACCTAAAACAATTACGCCTAAATTCATGGATGCAAAAACGATTGAGGGCGTTTTAGATAATGCCTTATGAGCCTTAAGGTAAAAATAGATGTTTGAAAAATTAATCAGCCCCAATATAGCTCCACAAACGAAATTGATCATTTGAAACTTCTGCTTCTTCACAACGGCCAGATAAACTATCGTGATAAAAGAGAGGCTAAACGCTAGTAGAAAGACAATCAGTAGAGATGTTGGATACGAGATAGTGGGCATGAGTGCAACCTTCTTAAAAAGCACGTCAACGATTCCATACCCTACAAAAACCAAAACAGGGTAAATTACTGAACCTCTACTCGCAACTTTGCTCGGCTTAAACAAGATCATAACTATCGCAGCAAGCCCGAATACAAGTGCAATCACCTTTGTAATCGTAAACTGTTCTGCAAAAAGGTAGTAGGATGCAACAATTGGAATTAATAAAGACAACCTTTGCGCAATGTCTGTTTTGGCTATTCCTATCTCCTTAATTGACCTTGACAGGATCAGGAATATTCCAGGCAGAAGTATTCCCAAGTAAATGTAAATCGGGGAACTCGGAATCTCAAGTTCTCGGACTTTAATATCAAAGAAGACCAAGCACAGCCCAATTGCGAATAGGTAATTCCATGCGATCGCTTGGGGTATATCGATCTTGTATCTTCTAGCTAATTTGAATAATATACCAACTGTTACGCTGCAAAGAATACTAAGGAGTATGTAGATCATGAATTCAAATAGTTGGTATATATCATTAACTTATCTTCATTTACAGGCAGAACTTCCTGCAGAAATCCGCCAATTGCAGGTGCAGACAAGCCTTCTTTCCAATTTGTTGATGACTGAA
>JAQBOT010000065.1 GCA_028287885.1 Pedobacter sp. | reverse complement strand
ATAGTCTATTTTTTCAAGAATTTAAAATCCATACCGATAAAACGTCCGGCAGAACCCAATTCTTCTTCAATGCGTAATAATTGGTTGTATTTTGCAATCCTGTCAGAGCGCGAAGCAGAACCGGTTTTAATTTGTCCACAGTTTAAAGCTACAGCAAGGTCAGCGATAGTAACATCTTCTGTTTCACCACTCCTGTGGCTCATCACAGAGGTATAACCATTGTTTTGCGCCAGACTAACTGCATTTATTGTTTCTGTTAGCGAACCAATTTGGTTTACCTTAACAAGGATGGAGTTGGCAATTTTGTTGTCAATTCCTTGTTGCAGACGTTTAACATTAGTTACAAATAAGTCATCACCTACAAGCTGCACTTTGTCGCCGATGGCACGGGTTAAAGCATCCCAGGCAGTCCAGTCATCTTCATCCAAACCATCTTCAATAGAGATGATTGGGTATTTATTTGCCCAGTCAACCCAGTACTGTACCATTTGCTCAGAAGTTAGTTTTTCTCCTGAAGATTTGTGGAAGTTGTATGTTTTAGTGCTCGCATCATACATTTCAGATGCGGCAGCGTCCATCGCAATCCAAATGTCTTTTCCAGCAGTGAAACCAGAAGCTTCAATAGCCGTTAAAACAGTTTCAATCGCTTCAACGTTCGATCCGATGTTCGGTGCAAATCCACCTTCATCACCTACGTTTGTAGAATATCCTTTTTTCTTAAGTACGGTCTTCAGGTTATGGAAAACTTCAGTACCCATTTGTAATGCTTCAGAGAAACTCTTTGCACCCAAAGGCATGATCATAAATTCCTGGAAGTCAATTTTGTTGTCCGCATGTGCACCACCATTCATGATGTTCATCATCGGTACAGGCAACGTATTGGCGTTAACACCACCGATATAACGGTATAAAGGTTGTCTGCTTTCCTGTGCTGCTGCTTTAGCTACGGCCAAAGAGACACCTAGAATAGCATTCGCGCCTAAATTACCTTTGTTTTCACTACCATCAAGGTCAATCATCACCTTGTCAATCAGGTTTTGTTCGAAAACATCGACACCGCGAAGCGCTTCAGCAATTTTCTTATTTACATTTTCAACGGCTTTCAATACACCTTTGCCCATGTAGGTTTTGGAATCTCCGTCTCTTAATTCCACTGCCTCATGTTTACCTGTGCTTGCACCAGAAGGTACTGCTGCACGACCCATGTTGCCGTTTTCTGTAATTACTTCAACCTCTACTGTTGGATTTCCCCTTGAATCAAGGATTTGCCTTGCATGAACATCGATTATCAAACTCATTTTTATCGTTTTTTATGTATAAATATATCTTAGTGTAAAGCTTACAATTACTAAGGTATGTTCAAAGTTAAACATTTAATAAATATTAAGGTTTGAATGAGAAAATTTTTATTCCCACTTAAACACTTTAACGGCAAGCGCATAAATCAGAAAACCCCATATAAAGAGGATTAGGATCTCATGCTTCACGTCCCATAGTCCTGCCCCTTCAAATGCGATCTTACGCATTCCATTGTTTAGATAGGTCAGGGGCAAGGCCTTGCTGATCGGCTGTAGCCAGGATGGGAAGTTCTCAATAGAGAAAAAAGTTCCAGACAAAAGGAACTGTGGTAAGGTTATGATGTTCGAGATGGGAGGTATTGTACTCTCACTTTTCGCAATACCGGATACCACAAACCCAAAGCCCATAAAGACAATGACGCCAAGGGTAGATAGGATCAACATGTTAATCACGGTAATTGCGCCGTGTATGAGCGTAAAATGAAAGAAGAAGCGACCGATTAAAATGATAAACAGCGCGCCTATAAGTGCAAAGCCAATCCTTGCCAAACCTTCACCAATAACAATGCTCGACCGCCGTACAGGGGTCGCAAAGAATCTTTTAATTACCAACGTTTGCCGTAAGCTAAAAAAAACGAATGCTGTGCCGAAAACACCTGTACTCAACAGCGAAAAACCGAGTTGGCCCGGTAAAATAAAGTCGATCATTCGGTAGATTCGGCCGTGAATCGTACTTTCATTCAGCTGCGCGATACTTGGCTTCGTGTCCCTCGAATTCAGCGTATACATCAGGTTGTTTAGCAAGGACCTTAATATATTTCCTTTGTCTAGTGAAGCTGAGGTATATTTAACATTAGCGATGTAAGCAGGTAGTCCGCTTTTGTTCTGCTGTATGTCTATAACGCCGTCAATATCGCCTTTCTCAAGCCTATTGTTCAAATCTGCGGCACTTTCATCCGTTACCAGGTGCAGAACAGGTATTTGCTGTAGAGCGCCCATAAGTGGGTTATGGATGTCCGATCCTGGTGCTATTCCCAAGCTAACTTTTGTGCCGCCACCACCAAGAAATCCGAACACCAATATAAATATAAGCGGGAATGCAAGGGTAAATACCACGGCAGAAGGACTCCGCATGATGGAACGGAAACTTGCTTTTGAAAGCGCAAGTGTAGCTTTTGTATTGTTGTATGGTTTTTTCATGTTAGCCTTCTCGCCACTCTTTACCTGTAAGGTTGATAAAAACATCCTCCAGGTTTGCCTTTTTAACTTCTTTCTTCCGTTCAAAGCCACTGTTAACCAGGTTGTCGATCAGCTGGTCTGGAGTGTCCAAAGCAATGATCGCCCCGTGTTCCACAAAGGCAACGCGGTCACAAAGTTGTTCAGCCTCATCCATATAGTGGGTGGTTAACACGACTGTAGTACCATTTTTTCGAATGTCAATAATTAGATCCCAAAGATTACGCCTTGCCTGAGGGTCAAGACCTGTCGTGGGCTCATCAAGAAATATGATCTTCGGAGAGTTGATAAGCGTGGTTGCAATGGAGAACCGTTGCTTCTGGCCGCCAGAAAGGGCTTTGTATTTCGCCTTGGCTTTATCCTGAAGGTTAACCTTCTCCAGCATATCCATAGGCTTAACATCTACACCATAGAGACCAGAGAAGAGTTCCATTAGCTCCAGGAGATTCAAGTTCGGGTAGTAGCCGGCTGCCTGAAGCTGTACCCCTATGATTTGCTTTATCTCGTTGGCTTGTTTGTCTACAGAAAAGCCGTCAACCAATATCTCCCCTGAGGTTTTTTCCCTAAGGGTTTCGATAATTTCCAACATCGTCGTTTTGCCGGCACCGTTAGGGCCGAGCAATCCGAAGATCTCGTGTTCATAAACATCAAAGCTTATACCTTTTACCGCAGTAAAGTCGCCATATGTTTTCACAAGGTTTTTTACGCTTATGATGGCTTTAGTATTATCCATGGTATATAAGTATAAAAAGCCTTTTTACCAGCTTACCTCGCCTGTAATTAATCCAACAAAGTCGTCAAAAAGATAACGTGAATCATGCGGACCTGGTGAAGATTCCGGGTGATATTGAACCGAAAATGCTTTTTTGCCCTTCACACGAATTCCTTCAATGGATTGATCATTCAGGTTGACGTGGGTAATTTCTACCTTATCAGAATTCTTAACTTCATCCGGTACTACGCCGAAACCGTGGTTTTGCGAGGTAATTTCACAATGATTTCTGATGATGTTTTTAACCGGGTGGTTTAAACCCCTGTGACCATTAAACATTTTCATCGTTCCGATACCGTTAGCCTGTGCAAGCAACTGGTGACCAAGGCAAATGCCAAATAAAGGCTTGTCGGCTTCGAGGATTTCCTTTACCATTTCTATTGCATATGGCATCGCCGAAGGATCGCCGGGGCCATTCGAGATAAAGTAAGCATCGGCGCCCCATTTCTGCATTTCTTCAAACGTTGTTCTTGCAGGGAAAACCTGTACATAAAGGTCACGCTCGTCGAAGTTCCGTAAGGTGTTCTTCTTTATTCCAAAATCAACCGCTGCAACTTTATACTTAGCTTCTGGAGAACCGTAGAAATAAGGCTCAGGCGTAGAAACCATTGAAGAAAGCTCCAAGCCGTCCATTTGGGGCACCTCGTTTAGCTTTTCTTTAAGCTGCTCCAAGTCCAATATCTCCGAAGAAATAATGGCGTTCATCGCTCCCTGGTCCCTAATGTGTCTAACCAGTTTTCGGGTGTCAATATCAGAGATACCCACAATATTTTCATCTTGAAAGTAATCCTGTATAGATTCGTTGGCTTGTTTTCGGCTATAGCCAATGTTAAAATTTTTACAAACCAATCCGGATATCTTGATTGTATTAGATTCAACCTCGTCTTTATGGATTCCGTAATTGCCGATATGTGCATTGGTGGTCACCATGATCTGTCCGAAGTAGGATGGATCTGTAAATATCTCCTGGTACCCAGTCATACCGGTGTTGAAACAGATTTCTCCGCTTGTAGTGCCAATTTTTCCAGCAGCTTTACCGTGAAAAACGGTGCCATCAGCCAATAACAAAATGGCAGGTAACTTGGTGTAGTTAGTCATCATGATTTATTTCAGAAGTAGTGGTGTAAAAAGAATTGGAAAAGGTCAGGTCCGGGACAGAAATGTCGCCTAAATAGTCAAATATGCAGTGTTTCAACCCCTTCATTATCGGGATACAAAGATAGGTTTTATGCGTAATTAAACCTAATTTTGTTGTATAAAACTCTTAAGCAAATGTCTCAACACAAAGAAGTAAAAAGAATTACCACACACATCCTTCAGGAAATGAAACAACGCGGTGAAAAGATCGCCATGTTGACTGCCTACGATTATTCAATGGCCACGATTCTTGATGATGCCGGACTTGATGTTCTATTGGTTGGCGATTCTGCTTCGAATGTTATGGCTGGGCACGAGACTACACTGCCTATTACCTTAGATCAGATGATCTATCATGCTCAAAGTGTTGTCCGTGGAGCCAACCGTGCATTTGTTGTTGTAGATCTGCCATTCGGAAGCTATCAGGGTAATTCTAAAGAAGCCCTCAATTCAGCCATCCGCATAATGAAAGAATCCGGTGCACATGGTGTTAAACTGGAGGGTGGTGCAGAGATCGTTGAGTCTGTACAAAGGATTATTACTGCAGGGATCCCGGTTATGGGCCACCTGGGATTAACGCCACAATCAATTTATAAGTTTGGCACCTACACGGTACGTGCAAAAGATGAGGCCGAAGCTGAAAAGCTTAAGGCCGACGCACTCGTTCTTCAAGAGGCTGGCTGTTTCGCCATTGTTTTGGAGAAAATACCTGCAGCGCTTGCAAAAACGGTTTCCGCGAGTGTGCACATCCCGATCATCGGCATCGGTGCTGGTCCGGATTGTGACGGTCAGGTGTTGGTGATCAATGATATGATTGGCCTAACCAAAGGTTTCAAACCCCGCTTCTTACGTCAATACCTAAATTTGTACGATGGTGTGCTTAACGCCGCTCAGTCGTACATCAAGGATGTAAAAGGAAATGACTTCCCCAATGAAAAGGAACAATACTAATCAGACTATAGCTAAGGAATAGAGAGAACAGAATGCCAGTACATGATAAAGATGTCCTTTTTGAAGACAACCATCTGATAGCAATTAATAAACGTGCAGGAGATATCGTCCAGGTGGATGAAACGGGCGACCAGCCCTTGGATGAAATGGTCAAAGTATACCTTGCCGCAAAATACAATAAGCCGAACAGTGCCTTTCTTGGCGTTGTTCACCGGTTGGATCGTCCAGTAAGTGGTGTGATCTTATTTGCAAAAACCAGCAAAGCGCTCGAGCGAATGAATGCCATATTCAAGAACAGGGAAGTGAAGAAAACCTACTGGGCGGTTGTACGCAACAAACCAGAGCAAACTTCCGGAACCTTGGTACATTGGCTTTTTAAGAATACTCAAAAAAACGTGGTGACGGCACATGAATCAGAAATTCCTGGTAGCCAGCGTGCAGAACTCAGTTATCGTTTGATCGCTGAACTTGGTGGTTTCTTTCTGCTTGAAGTAGACCCATTAACCGGGCGTTCACATCAGATTCGTGTACAATTGTCTTCGATGGGTTGCCCGATCGTTGGGGATAACAAATATGGTTATCCACGCGGAAGCCGCAAAGGCAGCATCTGTCTGCATGCCCGACGCTTGAAATTTCTGCACCCGGTAAAGAAAGAGCCTGTGGAGATATTTGCCAAGCTGCCGGTTGATGGCTTCTGGGAGCGATTTGAACAGTTTTAGTTAGCCTCGCATGCGGATTTTTGCAATACAATTATGCTGTTAAACTTTAAATCAGCAGGACGTTTAAACATGACGATTCCTCCTTTTTCTTGAACATCAGCATAGCCTTCAACGAGCGAATTCCCCTGCTTGAGGAATGCAACTTGCCGAACGGACTGGCTGCCTTCCGATTTGAAGGTGTAATTTAGAAGCAGCGTGTCACCCCTCAGCTTTCCTTCTACGCTTCCTGAGTTCTTGTCCTTTTCATGTATGCTATAGAAAAGGTTACCACTCACCTGCGCCCCTTGAATCTTCAGCGACAATTGAACGGTATCTCTGTTTGTATTGTAGCTATAGCAATTCTGTTGATTGGCTTGTTTTTGTTCTGGTTCTGGTTTATTCTGACAGGCCAGCATCAAGCAGAAAAAAGCAAGTCCCAGCCCAAGTGTAGGTTTTAGTCGATTATTCATTCTCTGTATTATCATGTTAAAAACCAATAAAGGCTAAGGTTGTCACCTGCCGGCCGCTCCGGTTTGCATCACTGATCACCAATGAACCTTGCCTGTACAAAGCCATGCCTTCCCAGTTGTTTTTTGCAGCGGGGAAAGCGGCGACTTGGTTCCATGTAGCTCCTTTTATTTTATCCATCTTCATTATTCTAGCGTAATTTGTCGTCTTCTCCTGGAGGTACTTTGGATTAGCATCTATATTTGCTTTCAACTCGGGTATGTTTGTTTTGATCTTGCTTTCTGCATGCCTAATTAAATTATTATCCAAATAGGTCTTGTAATCTCCATTGTAATAGAAGTTAAGCGCATAAAGATCTTTGCCGCTTTTACTCTGGGTGTCCGTTATCCGGAACGTGGAAAAAGGTATGTTAACCTTTTTAACTCGCTTCTTAAATGCTGGATCAATCAGGAAACCTATACCTCCGCAATCCATGGCATTGTATTCATAAACTGCAATAAGTTTATGTTTTTTCGGTAGGTAGGTCAAGCTCTCAAAACCTGCATTCTCCACAAATGGATATTTTCTTAAGGTAATAAAATTTACCGGATCAATCGAGATTTCGGTTTGTTGAGCATTCAGGGTCCCTTTTAAGATATAGAAGAAATCCCATTCTGTTTCAGATTCAACAGCTAAATAGACATCGCGTTTATTCATCGTGATCGCTTCGAAACCTTCGTAATGAGCCTTTATGGAATCCGGGAGCTGTTCGAGATTTTTTACCTTCAGGGTTTTATAGAGGGTCAACGAAGAATCTTTTCCATCTATAACCCGGCCTATGCTGTCGGCCAGAATGCTGTACAAATTAAAAGTTCCCTCAAGTTTGGTTTCCTTATGATCGCCATATTGTGGCAGAAGAAATAACCTGCCTTCGTTCCAGGAAAGTCCGGAATATTCAAGATTTACCCCACGGAGTGAATCGGGCAAGGGTATAGTTTTGTAGTTCTGCTGAGCAAATGTTGAGCAACAAAGGACCAAAATAAGCAAAGCAGTAATTCCAAAAAGTGATTTTAGCTCTTTCACAATTAAAGATAATAATATCAAATATGACTTACTAAATTTCAGGTGTTTCATTCGCCGAATACATATTCTTTTTATTCTTCCGGTATTTGTAATTTTTACGTCAGAATTACTACCTTTAGTATACACACCTCAATTTGAAGCTTATGCGTTACAAAACCATTCTTACCCTTTCCTTTTTAATTGCGAACGTATTTATTATGAGTGCTTTTATGCCGCAGCAAGAAGCCAGAAAGTTCACAAACTTAAAGGTTTTGCCAAAAGATATTAGTGGAGATGATCTGAACAAGATAATGGATGGATATAAGACTGCCCTAGGCGTTAAATGTAATTTCTGCCATGCTGCCGGAAAAGCAGATCCAAAACGTCTTGACTTTGCAAGCGATGAGAAGCCAGAAAAAAACATCGCCAGAGGAATGATGAAAATGACAAGCAAGATCAACAAAAAGTATTTCCACGTTAAAGGTGCTGAAGCGCCAAATGCTGTTCTTGCTGTCAACTGTATTTCTTGCCATAATGGTAAAGCACATCCCGAGACTGCACAATAGAACGCCTGGTCAAGACTTACAATTTTTCTAAAACACTTTTCTTGTTCATTCTGTTTTCTAATAAAAACAAGGAACATGAGATTTAGCAAAGAAAACTCCGCATTAACTACAATTGGACTGTTATCCGGCCTGGCTGTCGGAGCTGTCGTTGCCGCCTTATTTGCTCCAAAAAGTGGAAGCGAATTTAGGGAAGACATTGCCAAAGGTATAAAGGGAATAATCGGACAAGGTGCAAAAAATAAAAGCGTAGAAATTAAACCGAATGCCGTAGAAGATTTAAGGCTGCATTCGAAAGAAGTTGCTGAGCAACTTTCTGCAGCTCCTCTAGAAGGATTAGACACCAGCAAAACCACGCTGCATCATGACTTTCCTAAAACACGTCCTCTACCCGCATAGATTAGTTAAATGTACATTCAAAGCCATATCGCTGATGCTATATGGCTTTTTTGTTTAATTTAGCAGCTGTCAATAGCTGCAAGATGATGCGAGTTGTCAAATATAAGGTACTTAATGGTGAATATAAATAGAATGAGCATGTTGAGGTTTTGTATTTGGACCTCAATATTTTTCATATTAATCTTTGCCGGTGTTCAAAAAGCTTTAGCGCAAGGTCTGGAGTTTAGCTCTAATGATAGTTTAATCAACAAGCGCACCTCTTACAACGTGTTTGAATTGGAATCACCAAAATTCAAAGATCAACTTACACTTAAATTTGATCTTTCCTTATGGGATGTTGAGCATTTTGGTTATATCCTGAACATCACAGATAAGCAACAAAATTCTTATAGCCTTACCTACATGCATTCGGGTAATCAGGCTAACCTTTACTTTAACATTGATGGTAAGACGAGTAAGTTGAAAATCCCGCTTAGAAAAGAATTGCTTGTAAAAAGCAAGTTTTTAAAACTGCAATTGCGCATGGATCTCAAACATGATCTCGTAATTATCGATGTGAACGACAAACAATACAACGCGCTGGGTTTTGGGTTCAATCCTGAAATCGCTCCTAAGATTATGTTCGGTAAAAATGATCATTATACGGACGTCCCTAAAATGGCCATCAGAAACTTGAGCATCTCTGACAAAAGCAAAGTATACGCATTCCCCTTAAATGAATGGCGAGGAAACCAGGTCTACAGCAAAGAAGGAGATCCGATTGGTTCCGTCAAAAATCCACATTGGCTTATTAATGAGTCTTATACCTGGGCGCCGGTATTTGATATAAAATTTAATAAACCTGCCGGAGTTAATTTCAATCCAATTAGAAATGAGGTAATTACTTATACCGCAGATTCTTTAATCCGGTACAATGTTATTTCAAATACATCCTCTTCTGCCCATTACTCAACGTCAATGCCATTGAAGTTGTTCCTAGGCAAAAGTTTGATGAACACCAGGGAGAATAGCCTCTATGCTTACGAGTTAAATCCACAGAATAGCACTCACGTAACGATTGCTGGTTTAAACTTGCAAGATCTGTCTTGGAAGGTTGTCGGGCATGCGAGTTTGAAGCAGCCAAGGCATCATCACAATTCATTTTACAATCAGAAAGAGGACGAGCTATATGTTTTTGGTGGATATGGCGGTTATGCATACCATAATGAATTTTTTAAATACGACAAGAAGACGGATCGTTGGGATCAGACTTCTTTTCTGGGAGATGATATTACCCCACGGTTTTTCTCAGCAGATGGGCCCAGTACTGTACCCAACGAGGTGTATATCTTTTCAGGTTATGGCAATCAATCCGGAAATCAGGTTGTCGGGGCAGTTCACTATTACGACTTGTACCGTGTCAACTTAACAACACACAGGATAACCAAATGCTGGGAAATTAAGCCTACCGAAAAGGGCTTTGTTCCAGCAAATAATTTGATTTTATCTGCAGATGGCAAGTATTTCTATGTCTTGTGTTATCCACACGAGGACGCGAAAACCATCTTGAAATTATATCGCTTTTCAGTTGTAAACGGCAAATATGAAGTAGTCAGCGGAAAGATTCCAGTTGCATCAGAAAGAATCGAAAGCGACATCAACCTGTTTTTTGATAAAAGCTCCAAACAGTTTATTTGCACGGTTCAGGAATTTACTAGTCCAGAGCATTCTACATTGAAAGGTTTTACACTTGCCTACCCGCCAATCAATGAACAGATGTACCACCAAGGATTAAATAAAGTGTACTCGAAGCGTAGCAGCTACCTGATGATCGGATTGTCACTTGCCATTTTCGCCATTACAGGACTTGTCTACTTTTTCAGAAGAAAGCGCTCCGCTTTAATCGCTCAAAAGCAATTGCCGCAGGTAAGCACAAGTATTGCCCCAGAACAGTCATTTAGGTTAGTCAAGCCAGGGCCAGTACGTTCCGCACTTAAAGATTTAAATCCAATAGAAAAAGCGAACTCAATTTATCTGCTGGAAGAGTTCTCGGTCTATGACAGCAAAGCAAGAAACATCACACATTTGTTTAGTCCAAAGATCCAACAACTATTTGTCTTTATTCTGTTGAACAGTAAAGATGGGAAAGGCGTATCGTCTAAAAGGATTTCCGCACATCTTTGGCCGGAGAAAGAACTATCAAAAACAAAAAATATCAAAGGGGTTACAATTAACCATTTACGAAGTATTCTCCGGGATATTGATGGAATTGAACTCGAATTTACTAACGACCATTATCTGTTTACGTTTGACGAGCGGGTTTTTTGTGATTATTTCACAATAGAAAGCTTTTTGAAATACGGAGAAGCTCCCGAAAAAGTTATCGCTGATTATATTCCCATTATGCTTCATGGAAGTTTGTTGCCGGCTATGCAAGATCCTTGGATTGATAAGTTCAAGAATGCCTTTGAACAAACTATTATTGAGAAGCTACTCCCTGAGATGAATGCTGCGTTTGAATGTGAAGATTACAAGTTGAGCCAGGACCTTGCACGAGTCATCCTCAAGGTAGATCCTTTCAATGATCAAGCTATAAAACTCCTGCTTTACGCCATGCGAAGACTGAAAGGGAGAGAAGCTGCTGTCAGATATTTTCAGCAGTTCCGCGAAGAATATTTCGTTTCTTTGGGAATCAACTATCCCTTGTCTTTCGAACAACTGTGCCCTTAGTCAATAGGTAACTGAGCCCGTAATTGTCAGTAGATTGTTGCAGTTTTTTTTCTTAATTAATCCATTTGCTAACCGGAATTTTAATCGTGTACGTTTATAATTGTAGTTACTAAAACGTTTTATAACATGTATGAGCCGTTTTAACCAAAATAATAACCAAATATAAACTTCACATTATGAACCGAAATTCTACCATTCAACATGGGGGATTTGTCCCCCATGAAAAGGAGAAACTAAGCTGGCTTATGCAAAGATCCACATTAGTGTTGATCTTATTGCTGTTCAGTATGCTCGCATTTTCCCAAACAGCTATTCTGGTTAAAGGCAAAGTCTTAGACGAAAAAGACCAGCCTATTCCAGGAGCAAGCGTCAGAGTTAAAGGTACGACGGTGGCGACCGTTTCAAATGCCTCCGGCGACTTCAGTATTTTGGCGTCGTCCGGTGCAACATTGACGGTAACCTACGTCGGGTACACAACAAAAGACGCAGGAATAAACAACCAGAAAACCATAATCATTTCTTTGATCCCAAGCTCATCAGCATTAAATGAAGTTGTTGTAGTTGGCTATGGTACTCAAAAGAAAGTTAATCTAACTGGTGCTGTCTCCTCAGTAACGAGTCAGGAAATCGTTACGACCAAAAACGAAAACGTTCAAAATATGCTTACTGGAAAGGTTGCAGGCTTACGCGTTGTACAGAACAGCAGTGAGCCGGGTTCTTTCGATAATGCCTTCGATATACGTGGCCTTGGAAACCCTCTGGTCATTATCGATGGCATCCCGAGAGACAACATCACGCGTCTGGATCCCAATGACATTGAAAGCATTTCGGTGTTAAAAGATGCCTCTGCAGCGGTTTATGGAGTTCGCGCAGCGAACGGTGTTGTCTTGGTTACCACAAAGCGTGGTAAAAAGGGCACGCTTGAATTAAGCTACTCCGGCACTCAAACCTGGCAGGTTCCGGTTGGACTGCCAAAGTCGGTAGATGCGATTGGCTATATGACCCTTGTAAACGAACGTTTGCTGCACAATGTTAACGGCGGAACGCCCGCTTATACAGATGCGGATTTTGAGGCTTACAGGAACCGAACAAAGGTAAGTACCGATTGGTATTCACCGGTTATTAAGGATGTAATCCCGCAATCTCAGCACAACCTGAGTGCAAGTGGTGGTAATGAAAATACAAATTACTTTTTGAGCTTAGGCTATGCGGCGCAACAGGGGTTCCTAAAATCCGATGACTTAAATTATAAGCGCTATAATGTTCGTTCAAACATCAGCAGCAAGGTAACGAAAAATTTAACCGTTGACTTGAATATAAATGCCATCATGGATGAGAAGAATCAACCATACAGCGATGCATGGTGGATCATTCGTTCGTTTTGGAGACAAAACCCATTGGAAAGTATTTATGCCAACAACAATCCACAGTACCTCTTTAATCCGGGTGTAGACGGAACAAATCCAGTTTCACTTGCGGATAAGGATGTGGTCGGCTACAAGAAATTCACAAACAGATGGCTTCAATCCTCCATTAGCCTAACCTATGACGTACCCTTTATTAAGGGACTAAAGGCTAAAGGTTTGTATAGCTATGATTATAATACCTCTGATAACAAGCTTTATCAAAAACAATACAATCAGTATACTTATGATGCGGCAACAGATGCTTACAAAGCTGTAGTGCAACAGAGCCCCAGTACGCTGAGAAGGGAGTACTTCTCCCGACCGAATTCACTGTCGCAATTGTCTTTAAATTATGACCATACCTTTGCTAAGTCGCATAATGTAAGTGCATTAATCTTGCTGGAAAACTCCAATCGACAGAGCGACAACTTCTTCGCACAACGGGAACTTTCCTTGCCTGTGGATCAACTTCTTGCCGGAAATAGTCTGAATCAGATCGGAAGTATGAATTCCGGCGATCTTTATGAAAATGCGAACAGTGGACTTGTGGGTAGGATTAATTACGACTATAAAGGCAAGTATTTAGCTGAATTCAGCTTTAGAAATGATATATCATCTAAATTCCCTGTCTATAATCAGGAAGGATTTTTTCCATCGGTGTCGGCTGGTTGGCGTATTTCTGAAGAAGGCTTCTGGAAGAATTCGGCTGGTCTGAATTTCATAAGCAACCTTAAAGTTCGTGCAAACTATGGAAAACTTGGAGATGACGGTGCTTCCAGCTATCAATACATAACAGGATATACTTACCCGGCAGGCGGCGATAGCAACAGACTTCCCCCAGGTTCTGTATTCAATGGCACCTTTGTAAATGCCCTAGCCAGTAAAGGTTTGGCAAACCCAGATATATTCTGGTACGTTGCCAAGACATTAGACATTGGTCTGGACGCGGAAGCCTGGAAGGGATTACTTGGAATTACTGCTGATGTTTTCCGCAGAGACCGATCTGGTTTACTGGCGACACGCAACTTAAGCTTGCCTTCCGTAGTGGGCGCCACGTTGCCGCAAGAAAACCTGAACAGCGACCGATCGCAGGGCCTGGATCTGGAAATCAACCACAGAAATCATATTGGTGATTTCAATTACTTTGTGAAGGCAATCTTTTCTTACACCCGTACCCAAAATAGGTATGTCGAACAGGCGCCTGCAGGTAACTCTTATGAAAACTGGAGAAACAATTCGAACAACCGGTACAATGATGCACGATGGGGCTACGGTGCTGCCGGACAGTATCAAACCTACAATGACATTGTAAATAGCCAAACTTTTATTAACCGGAACACTGTTGTTGGAGATTATGCATATGAAGACTGGAATGGAGATGGGATCATCAGTGACCTTGACCTACATCCAATTGCATTTAACGGCATCCCGAAAATTAATTATGGATTTACGATAGGTGCTTCTTACAAAGGGTTTGATGTCAATATGCTCTTCCAGGGAACAGGAATCGTCAATGTGAGTTATCCAGAACAATTGCGTGAACCTCTTTGGGGTGGAGGCAGTGGCCTGGAACAGTTTCTTGACCGCTGGCATACAGCAAACCCGAACGCGGATCCTTATGATCCAAATACACAATGGGTAGCAGGGCACTTCGCCAATACCGGATCACTGCCGGATGAGAACTCCAACTATAATCTTCAGGATGCATCTTACCTGCGGTTGAAGAATGTGGAGTTGGGATATAATCTTTCGTCAAAACTGACTTCTAAAATTGGAATTAAAGGTGCAAGGATCTATGCCAATGGGTATAATATCTTCACCATTACAGATATCAAATATGTTGATCCGGAACATCCATCAAGTCAGTACGGATATGTCTATCCGTTAAATAAAACATATTCTGTTGGCCTAAATGTTAAATTCTAAACTGAACTTCATGAAATCTAAACTATATATTCTATTTCTCGCTTTGACCTGCTTGACTTCAGCATGTAAAAAGCTCGACATTGCGCCTAAGAACGTAATTCAGGACCCGGATGTGTTTTCAACACCTGGAGGTATCGACATCTATATGGCAAGGTCCTATAGTGAATTGCCCATTGAAGATTTCCGCTATTCACCGGAAAGAGGCTTTAATAATTTTTGGATTATCAGTCCTTTCTCGGCCTTAACTGGTGAGGCACTTAGTCGCGACCAGACCCGTGCAATGCCGGAAAATTTCAATACCGACCCCAACAATGAGTCTAACTTTTGGGCGATGAGCTACAAACTTATCCGGGAAACTAATTATTTTATCGAAATCTTGCCAAAGTATTCTGCAAACTTCACGGAGGCACAGGTCAATAATTGGACTGGTGAAGCCAGATTTCTTCGTGCTGCAACCTATTTTGCCTTGGTAAAAAGATATGGCGGTGTCCCGATAGTCGAGAAAGTACTATCCTATCCAGAGCAAACCGTAGAAGAACTGAATACCCCACGTGCCTCTGAAGAGGCTGTATATGATCTTGTAGCAGCCGATTTGGACTTTGCCATCGCAAAAATGAGCGAAAGCAGTGTAGCCGGACGTGCTAACAAATATGTTGCAGCGGCATTCAAATCTCGAGCGATGCTCTTTGCAGGCTCTATTGCAAAATACAATAAGGTGAATCTATTCGACGGGGATAAAAACCTTGTATGTGGCATACCTGCAGCAAAGGCGAATACCTATTATAAAGCCAGTTACGATGCATCGATGCTACTAGATGGTAAATATAGTCTGTATAAAAAAGCCTGGGCAGCCAACGATCAGGAAGCTCAATATCAAAACTTTGTCAACCTCTTTTTTGATGTAGCAAGTCCGGAGAACATCTTTGTAAAACAATACAATTATCCTAATACGGTGCATGGTTACGATGCATACAACGTACCACGTCAATTGATGGGAGGAAACGGTTATTCTTCAGAGCTGAACCCGACGCTTGACTACGTTGAACTTTTCGACGGTTTCCCTAAAAACTTAGACGGAACAATCAAAACCCTTGACGCAAACGGCAACTATGTGTTGTACAACAATACACTTGATATCTTCTCAAGTGCTGAGCCTAGGCTGCGCGCTACCGTTATTCTGCCGGGAGATGTAATGAAGGGGGAAAGCATTGAAATTCGCCGCGGCATTTACACCGGCAGTCCAGCCGGAGGCATTAAGAAATTTGTTGCTGAAAATTCTACTTCAAATTACCCCACAACCAACATCGTCCAGTCGGCAAATGCAAATCAGACACCATATAAACTGCCTAACGGCCAGTTGATGAATCCTGCAGGTAAAAGCGGTGTATTCACAGCGGAAGGAACTGCAGCAGTATCTGGCTTTTCTATAAGAAAATACTTGGATCCAAATATGCCAACTTCCGAAGTGCTGGAAAACCATTCTGACCAGACATGGATTGAGTTGCGTTATGCTGAAGTACTGCTAAACAGGGCCGAAGCTGCTTTTGAACTTAATTCTTCCGGCCTGGGTGGTGTCAATTACCAACAACAGGCCTTTACAGACATTAATCAGATCCGGGAACGAGCGGGCGCAGCCTTAATGGGGAGTCCTGTTGATCTAACCATCGATGTTATTCGCAAGGAGCGCAGAAAAGAAATGGGCTTTGAAAATAAGATCTGGTGGGACCTGAAAAGATGGAGAATACTTGATAAGGAACAAAATGGAAAAATCTATCGCACATTAATGCCATTCTATGTAGCAGACGCCGGTAAATATATCCTAGATGCCCGTTTGGACGAACGTAACGTCAGATATACATTCGACCCGAGGTGGTATTACGAGCAAATCCCGGCAGGGGAGATTGCAAAAAGCAACAAAATCATTCAGAATCCTGGTTATTAATACTTAAAAAGATTAAGATGAAAAAGATTATATTGTATCTATCATTTTGCATGCTCATTGCAGGAAGCAGCTCATGTAAGAAATACGACAATTACCCGGAACCAGCTGAAACACTGACTGGTTCCGTCACCGATATAGCAAGCGGAAAAGGTGTACAGACCGAAACCGGCTCGGGTACACGCGTTAAACTGTTGGAACTTAGTTGGAATGATACTCCAACGCCTTACTATTTCTATAGCGAACAAGATGGTTCGTTTAAAAACACTAAAATCTTTAAGGGAAACTATAAGATAAGTGTTGAAGGACCTTTTGTTCCTTTGGTTCAGAATAACGCAAGCGGCACAGTAACGGTAGATAATAGCCAGGTTTTAAACGTAGCGGGTACATCCCATGTTGACTTCAAAGTTGAGCCGTTTTTGAATGTGGAATGGGTTGGGGAGCCAGTCTACAATGCGATGGCAGGCACCGTAACTGCAAGTTTTAAGTTTAGCAGGGGCACAGCCAATCCAGCTTACCAACTAGATATTACCGATGCCTATTTATTTGAAAGTCCGTTTCCATATGTTGGAAATAACAATAAGGATGACCGGTATTCCAACCAGGTAAGCTATTCAGGTGCCTCCGGGAGTGCCTTGCTTGGACAAACGATCAACATCACGACCAAGGATAAACTTCCCGCCAAAACAACCTTATACTTCCGAGTAGGTGCCCGGGTTGCTTATGGCTTGAACTACTACAATTATACAGAAGTTAAGCAAATTATAATTCCTTAATTGAAAGCAAGGCTGGGCGCGACGCCTCCAGCCTTCACAATAGTCTTTAATCTAGAACCCAATTGTGAATAGGTGTTCAACCCTTACAATTCTTTATTCCTAAATGATGATGAAAGCAGCCTTATCCTTTGTTGTATTACTTGTCTTCTCGGCAATTTGTTATGCTCAAGACCCTTTAAAAGAAAAAACGGCCTTTCAGACCAGCAGCCCCTGGATGCCTGAAATTGACGTGCGCTCAGACATAGCGATTGTTTATGGTGTAAATGACCGGCCTGGAATGACTTTTGAACAGCGGGTTAAAACCTGGAGAGACCACGGGTACCAGACTCACTTTATGACAGGCATCGCCTGGGGTGACTACAAGGATTATTTTCTGGGCAAATGGGATGGTAAAAACCACCTTGGCGTCGGACAGGTGCAAATGAACGGAGATACCATCTTTCATGGTAAGGATATGCCCTATGTCGTCCCAGTAAAGTCCTTTATCAACTACATGAAGTCCGCTGTTATCAAACGCGTGATCAATGCGGGAATTCACAACATCTACCTGGAAGAACCTGAGTTTTGGGCGAGGGCAGGATATAGCGCCGTTTTTAAGGAAGAATGGCAAAAATTTTATGGTTTTCCCTGGAGGCCGCAAGATCAATCCGCAGAAAACACCTACCTATCAAGCAAGCTGAAATATCAGCTGTACTACAATGCAATCAAAGAAGTTTCTAGCTATGCTAAATCCTACGGTAAAAGCAAGGGTGTAGAAGTAAAAGTATTTATTCCCACACATTCTCTTGTAAATTATTCATCCTGGCAGATTGTTAGTCCGGAAGCCAGTCTGGCAGCTTTGCCCTCCATTGACGGGTACATTGCGCAAGTTTGGACGGGAACTTCCCGAGAGCCTACGTACTTCGATGGTCTAGAGAAAGAACGCGTATTTGAAAATGCATTTCTTGAATATGGGTCTATGGTTTCCATGACTGCTCCCACTGGACGTAAGGTTTTTTTCCTTACTGATCCGATTGAGGACCGGGAAAAGGACTGGAACGATTACAAGCGCAACTATCAGGCAACCTTCACAGCCAAATTGTTATACCCCATGGTTGCCGACTTTGAAGTTATGCCTTGGCCGGAACGGATCTACACACATCCATATAAAGTAGCCAACAGTAACGAACACATTCTGATACCGAAGTATTATTCCACTCAGATGCAGGTCATGGTTAATGCGCTAAATAACATGCCTTTGTCAAGTAACCAGGTAACGGGTCAAAATGGTATCGGGGTGCTGATGAGCAATTCGCTTATGTTCCAACGCTTTCCTACCCACAACGGCTTTGAAGATCCGCAGTTCTCAAATTTTTACGGACAAACCCTGCCTTTATTAAAAAAAGGAGTGCCGGTTCAGACTGTGCACATGGAAAACCTTTCCTTTAAAAATACACTAAAAGATATTAAAGTTCTGGTTGTTAGTTATTCAAACATGAAGCCCATTAATGCCAATGTGCATAAACAGCTAGCGGACTGGATTAAAAAAGGTGGGGTGTTGATCTACTGCGGGCGTGATGATGATCCTTATCAGTCCGTTATGGAATGGTGGAACATGAAAGGAAATGTGTATAAAGCACCATCTGAACACCTTTTTGAGATGCTGAAAATAAATGCTGTTGTCGATAAAGCTATACCTGTAGGAAAAGGCTTTCTGCATATCATCAGGCAAAATCCTAAAGAATTTGTTCTTAAAACGAACGGTGCAAAGGGCTACCTTGAGGTGCTGCAGCATGCATATGCCCAGGAAGCCCATGCAGGGGAGCTCGAGTTTAAGAACAGTTTATATCTCGAAAGAGGCCCCTACGATATTGTGTCAGTTATGGATGAGTCTGTCGGCTCTAAACCTTATCGTGTGAAAGGTCCGATAATCGACCTCTTTGATCCAAGTTTGCCAGTCTTGGCCGAAAAACTTGTAAATTCAGGCGAGCAGGCCTTCCTTTACCAGGTTAGTCGCGCAGCCAATCCAGATCAACCACAAGTGCTGGCTGCAGCTTCAAGGATTTCAGATGAGAAGAAAACGCCAGACAGTTATACCTTCATTTGCAAGAGCCCAGCCAATACGATCAACAGCATTCGCGTTTTGTTGCCCGCTGAAGCAAAATCAATATCGGTAACTAGTACACAAGGTGAGCAGGTTAAAGGGGTTAAAACTTCCTGGGACGTAAGTTCAAAAACAAGCTATCTATCTTTTGACAATAGCCCAGACGGCATCCAGGTTAAATTGAGCTGGTAAATTACGATGCTAGGCTTATACAAATAAAAACAGGATGAAATACAAACAATTCGCATTATTCTTCCTCTGCTTGGGGTACAGCGTTGCACAGGCACAGCAGGTAGACCTTGTCCGGTATGTAAATACCTTGCAGGGAACCAATTCCAAACACGAATTAACCCGGGGCAATACGTACCCAACTACTGCACTACCCTTCGGGATGCATACCTGGACGCCTCAAACCGGAAAGAACGGCGATGGATGGAAATATCAATATGAAAGAGACCACATTCGGGGCTTTCAGCAGGCGCACCAGTGCAGCTCCTGGACCCGCGATTATGCCGTATTTTCGCTCATGCCAATGAACGACGAACTGGTTGTTGATGAAAACAAGCGGGAAGCGAAATTTAGTCATGCCAATGAGGTTGCAAAGCCGAACTACTATAAAGTGCAGTTTGAAAATAAGATCACCACAGAAATTGCTCCGACCGAGCGTGGCGCACACTTGAGGTTCAGCTATCCAAAAAATAAAAAGAGTTTTCTCGTATTAGACGGTTATACGCGAATTAGTGGAGTCCTTATCTTCCCTAAAGAACGGAAGATTACCGGTTACGTAAATAATGGAGAAGGCTTTAAGAAAGGGTTTAAAAACTTCTTTGTCATCTACTTTGACCAGCCATTTCATACTTATGGAACCTGGGAAAACAAGAACAATGGGATCAGACCAGATTCCCTGCAGTCAGAAGGCGAAGGAAAAGGTGCATACGTACAATTTAAATCGGGTGCTAAGGTGCAGGTAAAGGTAGCTTCATCATACATCAGTGCCGCACAAGCCGAACTGAATTTAGGCAGCGAACTTGGCAAGGACAAAACGTTGGAACAAACAAAGGAAAATGCAGCACGCGTGTGGAATGCTTCATTGGGTAAGGTTCTGGTAGAAGGGGGTTCGGAAGCGGATAAGGCAACTTTTTACTCCTGCTTCTTCCGAGCCAGCCTGTTCTCCAGAAAGTTTTATGAAATCGGTAAAGATGGAAAACCCTATTACTTTAGCCCGTACGACGGAAAAATTCATCCCGGGTACATGTTCACGGACACAGGTTTCTGGGACACCTTCCGGGCACAATTTCCTCTGAACACCCTGTTGCAGCCTACCATGCATGGCCGCTACCTGCAGGCTTTATTAGATGCCTACAGCCAATGTGGCTGGCTACCATCCTGGTCCTTTCCAAGTGAAGGCGGAAGTATGATCGGGAACCATGCGATTTCCTTATTTACTGACGCTTGGTCTAAAGGTATCCGGACATTTGATCCTGAACAGGCACTCAAAGCTTATGAACATGAAGCCCAGAACAAGGGCCCATGGGGCCCTTCTAACGGCCGTGATGGCTGGAAGGAGTACTATGATCTTGGTTATGTTCCCTTTAACAAATACCGGGAAGCAACCGCGAAAACCCTGGAGTATGCTTATGATGATTTTTGCGGCTTCAATCTGGCAAAGATGACTGGAAACACTTTCTATAAAGATATTTTTTCAAGGCAGATGTTCAACTACAAAAATGTCTACAACCCGGCCACCCGTTTTATGCAAGGAAAAGATAGCGAAGGCAACTGGCGTCCGAATTTTGATCCAACGGAGTGGGGTGGGCCCTTTACAGAAGGTAATGCCTGGCACTGGCAATGGTCGGTGTTTCAGGACATCCAGGGCTTGGTCAACATCATGGGCGGAAACAAGAACTTCAATGCCAAACTCGATTCTGTGTTTTCTGAGCCAAGCAAGGTAAATGTGGGTTCTTACGGAGGAATGATTCATGAAATGACCGAGATGGTTGCCGCCAACATGGGGCAGTATGCCCATGGCAACCAGCCGATTCAGCATATGCCTTACCTGTACAACTATGCGCGCCAACCCTGGAAATCTCAGTTTCATGCCCGTGATATCATGTACAAACTTTACAATGCTACCGAAAATGGATATCCGGGTGATGAGGATCAGGGTCAGACATCTTCTTGGTATGTGCTGAGTGCCCTCGGATTTTACAGTGTTACTCCGGGCACAGGTCAATATGTATTAGGAAGCCCCATGTTCAGCAAAATAACAATCTCACTGGAAAATGGTAAAAAGTTTATTGTTGAGGCAGCATCCAACAGCAGAGAAAACGTTTACATTAAATCTGCAACACTGAATGGCATGCCATATAGCCACAACTTCATTAACCACAGTGACCTATTAAACGGAGGCACGTTGAAATTGGAGATGTCAGCTACGCCAGAACAAACGAGGGGCACTTCGGCAGCGGACAAGCCATATTCCTTGTCACCAAGTGAATAAATTATTTATCTTTAATTTTACATTAAACCAAATTGAACCGATGAAGAAACTGTATTTTTTTGCTATTGGCTTTTTTGTGCTATTCAGTGTCCAGGCACAAAACCAGGCACCAGCCTATCCCTTACTCACCAACAACACCTATTTTAGTGTGTGGTCTTTTACAAACAACCTAAATGGATCTCCTACCAGGCATTGGACTGGAAAGCCGCAATCTCTTGAAGGTATCATCAATGTTGACGGTATTCGATACCGCTTTTTAGGTCAAGAGGTAAAGCCTTATCTTCCTCTAGTTGACGCAACAGTTGCAAAACCGGAATTTAAATACCTGACCGATGCTCCTGCAGGTACCTGGATGGAAAGTAATTTTGCCGATCAAAGCTGGAAATCTGCTGAGGCTCCATTTGGGGACGATGAATCAACTGTTAAAACCACATGGAAAACAGATGATATTTACCTGAGGAAAGATTTTGATGTTAAAAACATACCGACAGAAAAGTTGTATCTGAAGTTAAGTCATGACGATAATGTCGTTGTTTTTCTCAATGGTAAATCCATTTACGAGAAGGAAGGATGGGTTCAGGACTACATCTACATCCCCGTAGATAAACAATTATTAAAAGCTGGGCACAACACCCTGGCAATACATGTCAAGAACACTGCTGGCGGACGACATATCGATGCTGACCTGGTAACTGAGCCTGCCATGGATGACAGCATGCTATTGGCAAAACAAACCAACGTTGCTGTAGAAGCAACCAGAACAATCTATAACTTTGTTTGTGGAGGAGTTAACTTAAATGTGACGTTCATGTCGCCATTACTGCTCAAAGATGTCGCACTCACAGAAAGGCCAATCAGTTACATCAACTATGTGGCTAAATCTGCAGATGGGAAAAAGCACCTGGTGCGTCTAAACTTTACGGCTTCGTCCACACTTGCTGTAAACACGCCAGACCAACCGGTTTCTGGCACCCAGGAAAGCATAAGCGGCTTATCCATATTGAAAGCAGGAAGCGTTGAACAACCTGTATTAAAGAAAAAAGGTGATGACTTGCGTATTGATTGGGGCTACGTTTATGTTGCAGTTCCACAGGCCTACAAGGCACAGCAGCTACTTAAAAAGTCAGGCACAATGATTGATTTGTCGACAGACCTGGACTTTGGTTCCGTTGCTGCGGCACCCATATCCAAGCACATCATAGTTGGCTATGACGACTCTGATCCGATCCAATATTTTCAGCAGAACTTAAAACCTTTATGGAAAAAGAATAACAATTCGAAATTCAGCGATCAACTTGTGATTGCAGAGGCGCAGTTTCCAGACATCCTAAAACGGTGTATTGCTTTTGATGCCGATCTAAATGCAAAAACCATCAAAGCCGGTGGAATTGAATATGCTGCTTTGTGCAAACTGGCTTATCGCCAGAGCATCGCTGCTCACCGAATCGTTCGAGCGCCGACTGGAGAGATCCTTTTTATGTCTAAAGAAAACTTTAGTAATGGCTCGATCAATACAGTTGATATTACCTATCCATCCGCACCGCAATACCTGATCTACAATCCGGAACTATTAAAAGGAATGCTGAACGGAATTTTCTATTATAGCGAAAGCGGAAAATGGAAGAAGCCTTTCCCTGCACATGATCTTGGTACGTACCCCTTGGCCAATGGACAAACCTATGGGGAAGATATGCCAGTAGAGGAAGCTGGAAACATGCTTATTTTAACTGCAGCCATTGTGAAAGCCGACGGAAATCTAACATACGCCAAAAAACACTGGCAGATTTTAACCGTTTGGAGCGACTACCTGCTGACCGCAGGATTTGATCCTGAAAAACAGTTGTGTACAGATGATTTTGCCGGCCACCTTGCCCACAACACCAACTTGTCTGTAAAAGCTATCGTGGCCCTTGGTGCGTATGCGCAGATGGCAGAAAAACTTGGTATGAAAGATGTATCCGTAAAATACCGGAAGGCTGCGCTGGAAATGGCTGGCAAATGGATTGAGCTTGCAGATGCCGGTGATCATTATGCTTTGGTTTTCAAAGATAATACAACCTGGAGCCAAAAATACAATTTGATCTGGGACAAGATGCTAAAGCTAAACCTGTTCCCGAAAAAAGTATATTCGAAAGAAGTAGCCTATTATTTAACGAAACAAAATGATTTCGGACTGCCTTTAGACAGCCGTAAAACGTATACAAAGTCGGACTGGATCATGTGGACTGCAACGCTTACCGACAATGCCGCTGATTTCCAACGCTTCGTAAAGCCGGTGTATCGCTATGCATCGCAGACCGAAAGCAGGGTTCCAATCAGCGATTGGCATGAAACTACAACAGGTAAGATGGTGGGTTTTCAAGCCAGAAGTGTTGTGGGTGGGTATTTTATAAAGTTGTTGGCTGATCAGTGGATGGTGAAATAATTTATATACTGGATAATTAAATCTATTTTTGTGGCCAAAAGAATTATTATGGCTACCAACAATAGCAAACCCGTATACAAGGACTTTCAAACATTTTACACGGAAGCGGTACTGCCTCTGAAAAAAGCGAATCATGCTTCTATCCGGTTGGATGGCAAACTTAAAGGCAATACTCGTATCGACTGTGGATACTTCTTGTACCAAGATAAAAAATGGAGGGTTGCAGCTGATACTCATATTGTAAAGCTGGACCTTGCATTTGAAGAATTTAATAAGGGTAATGATCCATTCGTGATCAAAGCGACCCGTGATCACAAGGGTGAAACTTTATCAATCAAAGGCGATCCGATCAGAAACGCAAGGTTTTACGTATATTCTGCGTAAAACCTTTTTTTTGTACTACCCATTCTTTTCCGGTTCAATTTAGAATAGTTTAAGCGTTTGCTGCTAAACACCGTCAAGATCCTATATTTGCGCTTTCAATTTGAAAACCAAACATGAATCTCCATAGAATTTTATCCCTGGGCCTGCTTTTTAGCAGTCTTTGCGCGAAAGCTCAAACTCTTAGCTCCAAACAAGACAGTACCACGCACCTGAATGAAGTTCTGGTAAAGGAAAACAGAATTAAACTGCCTTTTTCTCAGCAAAACCGAAACCTGACCATCATTGATCGGGAGAAAATTAAATCTCTACCAGTAAGGTCTGTAGCAGAACTCCTAAGCTTTGTTTCAGGTGTAGATGTCAGGCAACGTGGTCCTGCCGGGTCGCAAGCTGACATCAGCATGGACGGCGGAACTTTTGATGAAACGCTAGTCCTGTTAAATGGCGTTAAGGTATCCGATCCCCAGACCGGGCATAACATGATGAATCTTCCGATCTCCATTGACGATATCGACCACATCGAAGTCCTGCGCGGATCAGCCTCGCGTATTTATGGTTTAAATGCGATAACAGGCGCAATCAATATCGTTACCCGGAATCCAGTACGAAATGAGATCACGGCGAATGTATTTGCAGGTAGCAGCTTAAAGAAAGACGAGAGTTCCGGAGACACCTATGCGAACTATGGTCTGCGCGTTAGCGGAGATCTGGCACTAAAATCTTCCAGCCACCTATTTTCCGCAGGTCAGGAAGCGAGCAACGGTTATCGCTACAATACAGCATTCAATAACCAGAAGTTCTACTACCAGGGGAGAGTCAATACGGGTGCTACTGATCACCTGGACCTCATGGCCGGTTATATTCATAATAGCTTTGGAGCTAACGCGTTTTATGCTGCTCCTGGCGACAAAGAAGCTGAGGAGACAGTGAAAACGGCGTTGGCCAGTGTAGCCTATACAAGCAACATTACTCCGGGCTGGACCATAACGCCTAGACTGAGTTACAGGTATAATATAGACGATTACCTGTACATCAAACAAAAACCAGATCAGTTTCACAATCACCATGAAACCGGCGTTTTGGATGCAGAAATAAACAATACTTTCGAAACTTCGATCGGCACATTTGGATTGGGGTTCGAGGGAAGGTTTGAAGATATTAACAGCACAAACCTTGGCAAGCGGAACCGCAATAATGGCGGTATCTACGGAGAGTATAAGTTCAAACCTGTAGATCGACTACTAATTAATGTCGGCTCTTACCTGAACTACAATTCGGATTATGGATGGCAGGCTTTTCCGGGGATTGATGCCGGATACAACATTATCGGCAACTGGAAAGCATTTGTAAACCTAGGGACTGGACAGCGCTTACCTACATACACAGACCTTTATTATAAAGGTCCTACAAATATTGGAAACGATCAGCTAAGGGCAGAGAAATCGAAATTCGCAGAAGGTGGATTGAAGTATACTGATGAGCAGCTTAACTTCAATGCCAGTTACTTTAGTCGCAGGATCTCAAATTTCATCGACTGGGTGAAAGCTGTACAAACAGATCCATGGCAGCCGCAGAATTTTTCTGAGGTTACTACAAATGGATTTACGCTAAGCGCCGACTACCGGATTAA
The DNA here is from genome assembly GCA_028287885.1 of Pedobacter sp. Classification (GTDB taxonomy): domain Bacteria; phylum Bacteroidota; class Bacteroidia; order Sphingobacteriales; family Sphingobacteriaceae; genus Pedobacter. Next base: position 196 of record JAQBOT010000065.1, on the reverse strand, counting down.
AGGCCTAACAGCACAAAATCCCCTGAATAGCCTAAGGATGGGAGCATCCTATACGAACCTCAATCCAAGTTTTAAAACAACGCTATCGAATGCGAATTTTTCCAGGTATGCTTTAGAAAGTTTAAGGACCCAGCTTAGTGGAACGCTGAGTGCTGGCTTATATAATATCCTTGATCTAACTTTAACGGCTAGGTAT
>JAQBOT010000075.1 GCA_028287885.1 Pedobacter sp. | reverse complement strand
TAACCTTCAATACAGAGGAGCTTGTCTGGAATCAAAACAAAAAAACTTTCAGTTCCCCAAAGGGGATAATCACCAAACCAGACGGTACGGTGATCAATGCTATAAACTTTTCGGCCCCCGAAGATTTCAGTTCTGTGGACTTCGAGAATGCCTACGGCGAGACTTACATAAAAGGCGATTTAGAACAATAAATTTGGCGTTTTTCAAGGCTTAGTTCCCTAATTTTTAAATACTTATTCTAATGGCATTTAATGTTTTCTTTTTTTGTCAAAAGTTGTATCTTGCGCCCTCTTAAAAAAGTAAAAAAAAGATATTATGGGTTTAATGACATTTTTGCGTAATCGTGCAGGCTACATATTGGTAGGTGCGATCGGTTTTGCAATTGTTGCATTTTTGTTAGGTGATGCGATTAGTGCTGGTAAGCCTTTCTGGGCAGAATCTCAACGGGTTGTAGGATCTGTTGATGGAGAAGATATCAACATTGACGATTTTGGTAAGAAAGTGGAACAGAGTGAAGCTCAGTTCAAACAACAATATGGTGGTTCTGCCAATGCGCAGATGCAGGCAATGGCAGTAGAAAATGTATGGAACGGTGAAGTTGCAGACGTTTTGCTGAAAAAAGAATACAGCCGTTTGGGATTAAACGTTTCTGGAGATGAGTTGTTTGATTTGTTTCAAGGCAATAAGCCAAGCCCGCTGATTGTACAATATTTTGGAAATCCTCAAACTGGTCAGGTTGACCGTGCAGCGGTTATCAATTCTTTAAAGCAGGCACAAAGAACTCCTGAACTTAAAGCACAATGGGACATGTTACAGGTGGAAGTTGAAAAACAAGCATTGCAACAGAAATATGGTAATTTGATAAAGAGTTCTGTGTACGTAACATCTTTGGAAGCGAATGATGAGTACATCAACAGAAACAAGCTTGCTAACTTCAATTATGTAAGTCTTGACTATACAAGTATTCCTGACGCTTCGGTGAAGATCGGCGATTCAGATTATCAGGATTACTACAATGATCATAAGAAACAATTCGACAATCCGGCTGAAACACGTTCATTTGATTATGTTTCTTTCAATGTTAAGCCGACGAAAGCGGATACACTTTCAATTAAAGCTCAGGTAGACAAACTTACGGCTGATCTAAAGATCTCTAAAAATGACTCTTTATTTGCGGCAGTAAATTCTGATGTTAAGGTTCCTTACGTTTACTTGCCAAAAGGCAAGCTTGATCCTGCTGTAGATTCAGCAGTATTTGCTTTGCCAGCGGGCAGCACTTATGGACCGGCACTTACCGGCAATTCTTATAAACTGATTAAAGTAGTAGATTCTAGGTTCTCACCTGATTCGGTTAAAGCAAGTCATATCCTTATTGATCCTGCTAAATTAGGTGGTGTGGATCGCGCAGTTAAATTGGCGGACTCACTAAAGACCTTGGTTCAAAATGGTGCTGACTTTGGGAAGCTAGCAGCTCAATACAGCATTGATGGATCTAAAGATAAAGGTGGTGACCTTGGAACTTTTACCCGTGGTCAAATGGTTCCTGAATTTGAGACTGCTGCGTTTAACGGAAAAGCAGGCGACCTTAAGGTTGTGACATCTCAATTTGGTGTTCACTTGTTGAGAATCGAAAAGCAAATTGGAAATTCTAAGGTTGTTAAGCTTGCTTACATCGAGAAAAATCTTGTGCCAAGTAGCAAGACTAAGGATGCCGCATATAAGAAAGCAACTAAGTTTCTAAGTGAGGTTAATTCTGAGAACTTCAACCAAGTGGCGAAGAAAAATGGTTACACCGTTTCAGTTGCAGACAAAATCACAGCCAGTCAAGGATATGCACCAGGTCTTGACAATCCGCGCCCACTCATTAAAGATGCATATACTGCATCTGAAGGTGATGTTTTGGGTCAGGTATACCAAATGGAAAATTCTTATGTGGTAGCCCATCTTACAGACATCAGGCCTAAGGGATTGTTGCCATTAGAGTCGGTTAAAAAAGACATTGAGCCCATGGTAAAGATCGCTGTTAAGGCAAAAATGCTAACTGAGAAAATGAATGCTGCATTGCAAGGTGCTTCAAGTTTGAATCAAGTTGCTCAGAAATTAGGCAAGCCAGTTACTCCGGTACAAAACATTGTGTTTGCAAATCCTATACTTCCAGGTTCTGCACAGGAGAACAAATTGATCGGTGCAGTATTCGGATCTAAGCCCGGAAAATTGTCTGGTCCGGTTGATGGTGAACGCGGTGTTTATGTATTTGCAGCGAACAGTTTCAGCAATCCTGCGCCTTTAGCCAATACTTACAAACAAAAAGAAACAATGAGCTTAGGAATTGCACAACGCGCATTAAGTGCTGCATTCCAGGCACTTCAAGATAAAAGCAAGATAAAAGACAATAGGGTGAAATTCTATTAACCTTATTTTGTTTAAATTTGTAACCGGAAGATTTCCTCTTCCGGTTTTTTTATGCCTTTAAATTATGGATATTCAGGAGAATATTGTTAATAAAGTAGCTTCCAGTGGGTTGGTAACCTTGAACCTTGAAGAATATTATCATAAAGGAGAGCGTTTGATCTATGATATAAAGGACAACTTGTTTCATGGGCTTATTCTTAGAGAAAAGGATTTTAGAGAGTTTATAAAGACGCATAACTGGAGCGCTTACGCCAACAAGAACGTAGCTATCATCTGTTCTGCGGACGCAATTGTGCCTACATGGGCCTATATGCTTCTGGCCAACAGACTGTCTGTTTTCGCGAATGAGGTTGTATTTGGTGATCTAGAGACCCTTGAAGCTGTATTGTTTACGAAGGCGATTGCCAAAATTGATTTCGGCATATATAGAGATGAGCGGGTTGTAGTTAAGGGCTGCGCGGATATTGAAATTCCAGTTTATGCCTATGTTGAAATTACTACAGAATTAACTAAGGTTGCAAAAAGCATCATGTACGGCGAACCATGTTCTACCGTACCTATTTTTAAAAGAAAGGATTAGACTTCACATCGTAATTTGCCGGCACTTTTTTATATGGGATATAGACTTTTAGTACTTTTTACTTTCTTTTTTAATGTTGGTGTATTTGCTCAGGAACTACCTGTAAAAAAAGAAGCTGTTTTTCAGCCAGGAGAAGTCCTCCAATACAAACTAAAATATGGATTCATCACTGCTGCCGAGGGTACGCTAAAGGTGCTTAATACGGATTTGAAATTTGATAACAAATCGACTTACAGATTATCCGTAGACGCGCAAACTTCTGGTACCTTCGATATTTTTTATAAGGTAAGAGATCATTATGACTCCTATATAGATAAAGCAGAACTCACACCTTATTTCTATGTGGAAAATGTTAGGGAGGGTGGTTACAGGCGTGCAGATAAGGCACGGTTTAATCAGGACAGCCGCAAGGTTGTTTCTAATCGTGGTAACTTCACTGGCCCCACCAACCAGACCTTCGACCTGGTTTCCGCATACTACTTCTCCAGAAGTCTTGATGTTAATAAAATCAAAATAGGGGATGAATTTAAGCTGAATTATTTCCTTGGTGACGGTATTAATCAACTTAGCATTGAATTCGTCGGCAGAGAGGTTGTAAACAGCAAACTCGGCAATATCCGCTGCCTAAAATTCAGCCCATCCATACAACCTGGGCGCATATTTAGAAAAGATAGTAAATTATACCTGTGGATCACAGACGATGGTAACCGCGTGCCTGTAAAGGCCCAGGTGGAGATTCTTGTCGGATCAGTAACTATGGAAATAAAATCTGCTCAGGGACTTAAGTTTCCCTTGGCTAAAGCGAACTAATATGATCGAAGTACAAAATGCATTGGTTCATGAAGATCTGATAACAGAAACCTTCGTGTGCAATTTGAACAAGTGTAAGGGAATTTGTTGTGTTGAGGGAGATTCAGGTGCACCACTTGAGCATGCGGAGAAGGCGATCCTTGAGGAAATCTACCCCAAGATCAAACACCTGCTTGCTCCAAAGGGAATTGAAGCTATTGAAAAGTACGGTACTTCGGTATTGGACTTGGATGGAGACCTAACCACGCCCTGCGTTGGTGGAAACCGAGAATGCGCCTATGTCACCTTTGAAAATGGAATAACAAAGTGTGCTATTGAAAAAGCATATGAGCAAGGCATCGTTGAATGGCAAAAGCCTATTTCCTGCCATCTATATCCAATTAGGATCACCCAATATCCCGAATTTGATGTCTTAAATTATGACCGCTGGAGCATTTGCAGTGATGCCTGTACTTTTGGACGGGAATTGAAAGTCCCTGTTTACCAATTTCTTAAAGGACCGCTAATTAGGAAATATGGCGCAGAATGGTATGCGGAGTTAGAAAATAGTGTATCTTCCGAAGTCAATAATATTATTTAATATCAATTAGCAAATCTTAATTCAAGTATTTTGAAAGGAATAATTCTAGCGGGAGGCAGTGGAACAAGGCTGCATCCTTTAACATTGGTGATGAGCAAGCAAATGATGCCTGTTTACGATAAACCGATGATCTACTATCCGTTGTCGACACTAATGCTTGCCGGCATAAATGAAATCCTGATTATTTCTACACCGCATGACCTTCCGAACTTCGAGAAATTGCTTGGTGACGGAAGCACGCTTGGATGTAAGTTTTCGTATGCTGTACAAGAAGAACCCAATGGTCTTGCTCAAGCTTTTGTAATTGGTGCCGACTTTATTGGTACCGATAAAGTTGCACTGATCCTGGGAGATAACATATTTCACGGAGATGGTATGGCTAAGTTACTTCAAGCCAGCTCGGAAACTACCGGAGGCGTTGTATTTGCCTATCGTGTTTCTGACCCTGAACGCTATGGTGTTGTTGAGTTCGATGCAAATAATCAGGCTATATCCATTGAAGAAAAGCCACTAGTCCCTAAATCAGACTACGCTGTTCCAGGCCTATATTTTTACGACAACACAGTTGTTGAAATTGCCCGTAACATCAAACCATCCCCAAGAGGAGAGTATGAGATAACTGATGTAAACAAAGTTTACCTGGAGCAAGGAAAATTGCAGGTAGGAGTATTAAGCCGAGGAACAGCCTGGCTGGATACCGGTACTTTCACCTCATTGATGCAAGCGGGACAGTTCGTGCAAGTTATTGAAGAGCGCCAAGGATTGAAGATTGGCTGTATTGAAGAAGTAGCTTTCCGTATGGGATACATCAGCAGGGAACAATTAGAAAAGATCGCTGCACCACTAGTTAAAAGTGGCTACGGCTCTTACCTGCTTAAGATCACGCATCATCCATAGGAGGCATCTTAAGCTGTTAAGACACCGCAACAAAATATATTAAAACAAAAAAGCCCGGATCATTGATCTGGGCTTTTTTGTTTA
>JAQBOT010000069.1 GCA_028287885.1 Pedobacter sp. | reverse complement strand
TACTCCGTCATACCGGGAAAGGTTTGAAGAAGCTTCTGCAGACGTTAGAACGTAATAAGTAGGTACCAGGTAATCTAAAAGATCAAAAGACACCTCTTCAACCTCATGGCCTTGCAATTTAAGGGTCTCTATTGCTTGTAGAACTGAAGTCTTGATTTCGGGATCCAAAGCCTTGCTCTCCAACGTTTGTTTCAATACTGCGATCTTATGTTTTTTCGGCTGATCAAGCATTTTGCTGTAGGCGGGTACTTCCTTTTCCGAGACGGTACTATCCTGGGCATCTGCACCTGCGATAACTTCCATAAGGATCGCAGCATCACTTATAGAGGATGTAATGGTGCCTACTTGATCAAACGACGAAGCGTAAGCAATTACCCCGTAACGTGAAATGCGGCCATAGGTTGGCTTAAAGCCGATGACACCGCAGAAAGCTGCAGGCTGCCTCACGGAACCCCCGGTATCTGTTCCCAATGCAGCAAGGCATAGGTCCGCCTGAACGGCGACCGCCGAACCGCCAGAAGAGCCTCCCGAAACAAGTTCCGGATCAACAGCGTTTTTTACCGGGCCAAAAAAGGAAGTTTCATTGGAACCACCCATAGCAAACTCGTCACAGTTTAAGCGACCAATAATGATCGCATCTTCTGCGAGTAATCGTTCTACTACTGTGGAAGAATAAGGTGCAACAAAGCCCTCGAGCATCCTGGAAGATGCCGAAACCTGATGGTCCTGGTAACAGATGTTGTCTTTGATGCCGATGATCATTCCTGCAAGCTTTCCAGCCGTGTTGCTATCCAACTTTTGCTGAATGGCCTCGGCCTGGGCTCTTGCAGAATAAAAAAACACCTCATTGAATGCATTGAGGTGTTTCTGATCTTCTATCTGTTTAAAATAATAATCCAGGAGCTCAGCAAGTGTTATTTTCTTCTGAGCAATAAGCGCTTGTATCTCTGTTAAAGAGCTGAACTTCTTCAAATTAAACAATAATAAGGTTTAATGGAAACCTATAAAGGTTTGTTAGGGTTGGTACGGTCGCGCTCATAAGCATCAGCCCCATCAACACCATCTTTTCCATCTTTAAATTCTTTCATTCCTTTACCAAGACCACGCATCAACTCAGGAATTTTCTTACCTCCGAAAAGGAGCAATACAATTACAAGAATGACTGCGATCTCCATGCCACCCAAAGCAGCTAATACCGTTGTGTTTAACATAATTTTTAGTTAAATATTGTTTTTGTGTAATTCAGTTGGTTCGGCCGGAGTTACGGCAGGTGTAGTCTCGGTGGTGCTTGTGGTGTTAATATCTGTACCATACATTTGTTCATGTATGCTCGGCGTACTGGTTGCCGCAGCTGGTGTTTCTGTGTTAAAGGTCGATTTAACATCATCAACAATATCCACAGCGTTGATATTTCTGTGGATCTCGCGCTTCACACCCTCAGAGGCATCTTTGAATTCCCTGATGCCTTTGCCAAGTCCACGTGCAAGTTCTGGTAATTTCTTACCTCCAAATAAAAGAAGTACGACAACCATGATCAACATGATCTCACCTCCACCCATGTTTAAGAATTCTAATAATGTTCCCTGATACATCTTCTTAAGGTATTATATGATAAATTTAAATCTAGTTAGCTATCCCTGCAAATATAAACAATTTTATATCGCAATTTATTATCTTGAAATCCAAGCTTCTGGGTTCTGGGGTGATGACCCTCTCCAAATTTGAAAATCCAATTCTGGCATGTCGTCCGAGCCGGAAACAATTCCGATATTTTGTTTGGTTGCCACCGTCTCTCCGCGGCTTACACTCACCGATGCCAGGTTCTGATAAACAGTGAAGTACTCTCCATGTTTTATAAGTACGTAATACTTACCCATTGAGTTTCCGACGGTAGAAACTATTCCGCCAAACACCGCCCGCACACTTGCGCCACCACCAGTGGCAATCTTTACGCCACTCTGATCGATTTTCGCCTGGCCCACAGTGTGTAACCCGAAGTGTTCTGTAATGGAACCCTGGGCAACTGGCCATGGCAGCGAGCCACGGTTATTTTCGAATGCTGCAGAAAGCTTTGCAGCTTCTGGAGTAGCATTCAAATAGCCGGAGGCCGTTTTTGGTTTAACAACAGCGACTACTGGTGCGGTCTTATTTTCAGCTCTCGCCCTTGCAGCGGCGGCTGCAGCTGCAGCTCTCTCTTCCGCTTCCGCTCTACGCTTTGCTTCCGCGATGTCTCTTAAGATGGCTGCACGAATGGCACGATCTAAAGCGGCCTGTTGTTTTTTCCGCGCTGCGATATCCCTGGAAAACTTTCTTTCTTGCCTGCTATACTGGCTAAGCACCTGAGATTGCTCAGATTTATTCTTTCCAAGTTTATCCTTTTCTGATTCCTGTTCCTTGAGTAGATTGCTCTTTTCTCTCAAACTTCGGTCCAGCACAACGATCTTATAGTTGAGGTTCTTTTCCGTACCCATGATATAAGCCGCCTGTTTCTTGCGATACTGACTGAATTGTTGTAAGTATTTGATTCGTTTATAGGCTTGGTTGAAATCCTGAGCCGCGAAGATGAACATCATCTTATCGTATGAATTTTGATTGCGCTGTGCAAAACGGATCATACCCGCGTATTCCTTCTTCAGCTGTGAAAGCTGCTCACGTAAGGTAAGCACGGTGTTGGTATTCTCATGGATCTGCCCGTCTAGGTTTTTGATCTCAGAGTTGATCACCCCAATTTTATCCTGCATGAGGCCGATCTTCGCGTTCAACGCATTGATCTCTCCAATGGTTAACTTTTTACTGCTTGCTGTTTTATTTAGGTTCCGCTGTAATAATTCAATTTCACGCTGCAGGGCTTCTTTCTTTCTTTTCAGCTGAGAACTGCTTTGCGCAAAGGCACCTGAAGCAACGGTCATGAAAAAAAGAAACAATAGTATTTTGTATAGCTTCATTACATCAAAAGTATAAAAAAAATTAGTTTATTAATTCAAACCGACGGGGAACAGTAAAGGACATGTCCAGAGGCACATTGCTCTCCACCCTTGAAAAGTCAAAATCCAGATTTACCCTTCTTGTTCCCGACATAGAATTAATTCGGATCGTAGTAGGAAATAGGTACTCATTTACTTTCTGGTAGCTTCCGTAAAGAACCTTCAAAGCCTGACCAGCACGCACGTCGTTCAAATTAACCTCAGAACTTTTTTGAAAGGTATTGAACAAAACATCAAAGCCGAGCGCCGCCTGGTTTCCGGAAAGTCGCCATACACCTTTGTTGATTAGTTCCAACCTTGCCTCCGGCTTAAGCAAAGTATCAATTGTGTTACCTGTAAGAATATCCTGCAGCATCTGGAAGGTTACTTGCTTGCTGGTATAGCCGTAAACATAGCTAAATGGCTTTCTGATGTAAGTGCTTTGGAGACGGTTAAGGACCATAATGCTATCTGGAGTGATGACTGCACGTGCCACCTCGATACCCAGCAGGGCCGTGATGCTCATCCAAATCTTTTTATCCCGCTGTACACGGACATTGACTGTTACTGTATTGGAATTTCCAGCCATATTTAGATCCGCTTTGCCTTTCAGCGCCAGCGTATTGAATATGATGTCCTTGCTTCGAAGCATCTTAATGTTCTCAAGATTCTTGTTTACAAGCACCGTGTCTGTCTTAACCGCAGCTGGCGCTGTAACTATGGCTTTTTTACTTTTACATGCAAAGACCACAGATAGCAATGCCATTAAAATAAACCTATTTCTTATCGTCCTTCTCATTAAAATCAGTCTTTATTTTCCTGTATGGCCGTATCCGCCTTCCCCTCTCGCGGTTTCATTCAACTGCTCAACAGGTTCCCAGGATATGGTTTCATGTTTCGCAATAATCATCTGTGCAATACGGTCGCCGTTCTTTATGACGAAATCCCCATCCGAAAGATTAATCAATAACACTTTAATTTCTCCTCTATAATCTGCATCAATGGTACCCGGTGAATTGACAATACTGATGCCATGCTTATAAGCCAAACCGCTTCGCGGTCTGATTTGTGCTTCAAAGCCGATAGGCAATTCAATATGCAAGCCAGTAGGGACAAGCATTCTTTGAAGGGGCTTAAGGATAATTTCAGCATCTGTAAAAGCGCGCAGATCCATTCCTGCAGCGTGCGCAGTTTCATATTGTGGCAGTGGTAATCCGGAATTGTTAATGATGTTGATCTTCATTCGTATGTGTTGAGATATGATGTGTAATTATTTTCTGCTTAGGATGAGCTTCAACTCATCTTTTTCGAAATAAGCTATTGCAGCGACGAAAAGTACCAATAACGCATTACCAATAAAAATGTTGCTCTTGAATACCCAAAAGGATAAGCTCACCAATATGGTTGATGCGACAATATAGGCTAGGATGCGGTTAAGATTATATGGGATTGGGTAATACTTTTGCCCAAGCACATAAGAGATCACCATCATAACAAAATAGGCGATCATGGAAACCCATGCAGAGCCCATGTAACTGTACCTCGGGATAAGCACAACATTTAAGATGATGGTGAGGATGGCGCCAACTACAGATATGTACAGGCCAAACCTCGTTTGATCGGATAGGCGGTACCAAATTGAAAGATTCATATAGATTCCGAGGCACATATAGCCGAATAGCAAGAATGGAACTGCCGGTAAACCCGACCAGTATTGCATTTGCGTTTCGTGGTTTTTGCCTGGAATGAAGTGTTTTAGTATTTCAATATTTGCGATAAGTGCAACAAAGATTACGGAGAGGGCGACAACAAAATACTGCAAAATGATCGCGTAGGTCTGTTTTGCGTTCGTTGCTTTGGCATGACTGAAAAAAAAAGGCTCGGCGCCAAGCCTGAATGCCTGGATGAAGATGCTAAGAAATATCGCCAACTTACACACTGCACCATAGATACCGGTGTCACGATCAGCAATTGCATCTGGCAGGTACCGGCTCAGTAAAATCTTATCTAAGTTTTCATTGATGATAAAAGATAGGTTGGCAACCAGGATTGGCCAGCTGTAGGAAAGCATCTTTAGAAAAAGGGCCGTGTCAAATTTAAATTGTACCTGCAAAATTTGCGGCAGTAATAAAAGTAATGCAGTGACGCTGGCAACAAGGTTGGCAATAAAGACATAGCCAATCCATTGAAAACGGTACCATGAAGCTAGCCAGTTAGCACTTGGCAGCTGGTGTTTAATTATATAGGGAATGACAAACAAGAAGATAAGATTGAGGCCGATGAACGTTGCAATGTTCACAATTTTGATGAGGCTGTATTTAAATGGTTTTCCATCGGCACGAAGCTTTGCAAAGGGAATAACAGCAAGCGCATCCACAAAGGACAGCCAAACAAAGAACCTTACATATCTGGTCTGGTCCTGTAAATGCGTATAGTCGCCATTAAGCATCATTTTAGCAATAGCAGAGGCCCAAAGCAATCCGCTTATCAGGAAAAGGGTTGCAATGACAAGGATGGTGAGGAAAGCATTGTTGTAGACCTCTTGCTTGCGGTCTTCATGCTTATTCATGTACCGAAAGTAGGTGGTCTCCATTCCAAAAGCCAGCACAGCGTTCAGGATAGAGACATAGCTGTACATCTTTGTGAATATTCCGTAAACCGAGGGGGCAAATACCCGCGTGAAGATCGGAGTTAGAATAAAGTTAAACAGCCTCGAGATGATCGTACTCAGACCGTAGACAGCGGTGTCGCCAAGAAACTTCTTAAAAACAGACATCCTTATTTCTTTAGAACTTCGAAATTCTGGTAATTCTTAAGTTCTCCAGGTACAACATCTACATTTTCAATCTTGGAGCGGTCAGATCCTTCATGGCACCATTCCAGGAAAACCTCCAGGGACACGTCATCTCCCTCGGCCTCGATGTATACCGATCCATCCTTTTCATTTCGGACGATCCCACGAACGCCCATCTGATCTGCCACAGCCTTGGTTGTTGCACGAAAAGATACACCTTGTACCTTTCCAGTTATTCTTATATCGATGTGTTTCATTCAATTTAATTTGGCCACAAAGCTATCAAGCTTTCTCTACAACTTATAGGCAATCGCTTGATTTGGCTTATAATCTTATTAGTTTTTCCTTTTCGGCAATAAATTCGCTCCATATCTCCTGGAGGATTATTGCTGCAGGCCGGACTTGATGCAGCATTGCGGCGACCTGCCCAATCTCCAGCTCACCCTCCTCCAAATTCCCTTCAAACATACCTAATTTTGCCCGCGCATGGCCCAATAAAGCTGCCAAAGCCGCAGCGTCGGCGCCATTCTCTTCTGCAGAAGCCACGGCATCTGCAAAGGGACTTTTTAATAACCGTACGGGAGCAAGTTTTTTTAATCGCAATGCGGTCTCCCCTTCTACAGAGCTGACCACGCGGGCTTTGAAACTCGGGTGCGCAGATGATTCTTCTGAAACGGCAAAGGCAGAGCCAACCTGCACTCCCTCTGCACCTAAGGCGAAGGCTGCAAGCATCGCTTTGCCACTGCCAACCCCACCAGCAGCAATTATTGGTATATGAACAGCCGATGATACTAGCGGAAGCAGGCAGAAGGTGGTTGTTTCCTCGCGCCCATTGTGACCGCCTGCTTCAAACCCTTCAGCAACCACTGCATCGACGCCGGCATCTTGTGCCTTCATGGCGAAGCGCGTGCTTGCTATTACATGAACGACCGTTATATTGTGGTCTTTCAGAAATTTGGTCCAGGTAGCTGGGTTTCCCGCCGAACTGAAAACGATCCGTACGCCTTCTTCGACAATGATGTTCATGATCTCGGATACATTCGGGTACATCAGAGGAACATTGACGGCAAAAGGAAATTTGGTGTTCGCCTGACATTTTCGAATGTGCGTTCTGAGTACATCAGGGTACATGGAACCCGCACCGATAATCCCCAGTCCGCCAGCGTTTGAAACCGCAGATGCAAGTTTCCAGCCGCTGCACCAAACCATGCCAGCCTGTATAATCGGGTACTCTATGTTAAATAAGCTGCAAACTCTATTGACCATGCTTAATATAATCTTCTAATTTTGCTTTTGTCTGTTATGATTTCTTGGTCTAATTTCTCTAGCAGTAGGATACCAGGCGACTTCCCGACTTCAAAACTGCCGTACTGCGCATTGATCCCTAAAAAAGAAGCACCGTTGATTGTGGCCCAACCGAGCAGGGTTTCAAATCCAACTTGCTTGTGCTCTTGCAAGGTTTGCATTTCTTTCAAGATATTCAGCTGATGATTACTTGCCAGGCTATCTGTGCCAAGGGTGATCTTTAAACCGGCTTCCTGGAACAGTTGTACGTCCGGCAACTTGTTCTCTATGTATTGATTTGCATTTGGGCACAGGCACCAATACAGTTCCTTGTGTTGCTTTTCTGCAAATTCCAAATCCGCAGTGGTAGTCTGGGTGTTGTGTACCAGCAAGACTTTTGTGGCGGGCAACTTCGGCAACGTAGCTTGTAGGGAAGAAACGCCAGGGGCTTCATAGAAGCTAAGATTCAATCCTAAAAAATCATAAAGGTTCAGAAAGCCACCAGTCTTGGATTGAAAAAACTCGTTCTCAGCAGCCGTTTCCTGGTTGTGGATACTTAGGAGGTTATCTGATGATGTATGAAGCCCAGTAATGAGCGCCATTAGAGGATCAGAAACCGAGTATGGTGCATGAGGAACAATAGAGGCCAATAATGGCAGGAATTCCTGTTTAAGCTCAAGGGCCTTTTGAAAGATTTCTTTTGCATTCCTCGGATTGAAGCCCATTGCCTCAATAAAGGTATGATAGTGTATTTGACTCTTTAGTTTTACTGCTTTAGACGCCACTACATTCGAAATATCGCCAACAGCCACAATTCCATTCTCGTACATCTCTTCATCAGCAGCAAACATAGCTTCCAAGATCTGGGCTTCATCTGTATCCCTGGTTTTCATAACCTCCGAAACAAAATTAAGTAGCCCGGTATGTGGTTCAATTCGTCCTTTAAGATGGGATAGTTCAAGGTGACAGTGGGTATTGATCAAACCGGGGATAAGAGAGCCTTGATAAACAGCATCGGGTTTTATCTTAAGAGCTTCGGCTTGGGCTGCTGTGTATATAGCAGCAATAACTCCGACTGGGTCGATAGCAAGTACGCCCTGATCAATGGCGGCAGATGTTACCGGGTAAATTTTCGATGCTGATAAGTAAGTAAGCATGGGGCAAAGTACGGAAATGTCTGTTTGATTTCATATCAGCAATCTCCTTGAGATGAATAAAACATTTGCTGCCTGATGATCGTATCTATACATTATTTATGTTGTTATGCAGAAAATGAAATTAAACTTGCTTTTGCTTTCTGGCTGTCTATTGCTGTTCAATTCCTGTAAGACTGGTCCGATAAACCTGTTTAAGGCAACCAGTCCACATGAACTGTACCTTAGGAAACTTAGCACCGCCGGGTTGGACAAGACGGCAATGGGTCGTGCTTGGATGGATACATCAAACCAGGTTTTGACCAACGCGGTAAATATTAAGCTCCCCTACAAAGAGAGCGGCTACTTCGCTGCCGAACGCGTTCCTGCATCCTCTTACAAATTTACCGTTCAGCGCGGTCAGAAAATAAGTATTCAGCTGACAAAAGTTCCTGCCAGAGAATTTATGATCTATATGGATGTCTGGGAGATTCTTGATAATCAGAGTACAAAGTTGATTGCTTCAGCAGATACATTGAATTCGAGTTTGAGCATTAATGCAGATGAAAACCGCAGCTACTTATTACGCCTACAGCCTGAACTCTTACGAAGTGGATCTTATACGTTGCAAATAAACACCGGACCATCGCTCAGCTTTCCGGTTAAAACCAGCAGCAAGCCACGAATTGAAAGTTTGTTTGGCGTAGGGCGCGACGCTGACACCCGTAGGCATGAAGGGATAGATATATTTGACGCCTTCCATACTCCGGTAATCGCAAGTGCCAATGGAACAGTGACCCGCGTTGCGGAGAATAAACTTGGCGGACTGGTCGTCATGATGCGTCCCGAAGGAAAGGATTACACCTTATACTATGCACACCTGGACAAGCAGATTGCAAAGGAAGGGCAACAGGTGCTTGTAGGCGACACGCTGGGCTTGATGGGAAAAACGGGTAACGCAAGCACGACGGCACCGCACCTTCACTTTGGTATTTACACGGGCTCAGGCGCTATAGATCCGTATCCCTTTGTAAACCCGACAATGAAAGTAGCACCGCCAATTCTATCTTCAACAGAAAATCTGAATGCTACACTGCGCAGTAAGGAAAAAACATACTTGTTTGAGCGTGATGAACCGGGGAGCAAGCCATTGTTAAACTTGCCTGCAGCCACAATCTTGCATATTGAGGCTGCTGCATCCTCCTGGTATAAGGCCACATTACCCAACGGAAAAATTGGATATATACAAAGCAAAGACGTTCTGCCAGTAAGTACAGCGCTTCGAAGATTGCGGCTCTCTGCCGATCAGGTGATGATGTATGACCAGCCTTCAGGATCCGCGGCAGTAAAAAAGAACTTATCGGTAGGCAGCGATGTAAATCTTCTTGGAAGTTTTGATACTTACTATTTGATTCAGGATCAGAATAAAGAGATCGGCTGGATTAATGCGAGGTAGCCGATTTCCGGTCGGACTGAAGCCAAATTGCTGGATATCTTGCGGTTTTCCTTGTGGCAATTAAACTTTTTGATAGTTTATATGCGTATAAATCGATTCCTTTGTAAAAATATTCATTTTATACCCCTACCATGTCTGATTCGTCTACAAGATTAAATAAATACATAAGTGAAAGTGGTCTATGCTCCAGAAGAGCTGCCGACCGGTATATAGAGCAGGGATCTGTATTTATCAATGGACGTAAAGCAAAAGTAGGTGACAAAGTACTGTTCGGTGACGTGGTTCAGGTAAATGGACAAACGATAGAGCCGCAGCAGACAGAGAATTCTGTTTTAATTGCCTTCAATAAACCGGTTGGTATTACAAGTACAACAGAAGCCGGCGTTCCAAGTAATATTGTAGACTATGTAAATCATAGCGAACGGGTTTTCCCGATCGGACGTTTGGATAAGGATTCTCAAGGCTTGATCTTCCTTACAAACAATGGAGATCTTGTAAATAAAATATTAAGAGCAGGCAATAACCACGAAAAAGAATACCTTGTTACAGTTAACAAGCCAATTACGCCAGCATTCCTTGAGGCCATGTCAAAAGGGGTTCCGATCATGGGTGTAATGACTAAGAAATGTAAAATTTCGAGAGAAAGCACCTTTGTTTTCAAAATCACTTTAATTCAGGGCCTGAACAGACAAATTAGAAGAATGTGTGAACATTTCGGCTTTGAAGTTACGAAGCTGGAACGCACCCGCATTATGAATGTGACCCTAAAAGGAATTCCTGTAGGTGAATGGCGCGAGCTTACACCTGAGGAAATGGACACCATTAATAAAATGGTTGAAAAATCAAGCAAGCTTGAAGAAGCATCGAAGGCTAAGAAATCTGCCTCTAAAGCACAAACAGAGCCTATAGAAGAAATGGCACGTCCGGCTAAAGCCCCATCCAAGCGTGCAGGTGCAGGAAGAGCGGCTGGCCCGAGAGCTGCAGCGTCAGGTACTTCGGCGCCAAGATCAGGTGCAAAAAGAGCTGCAAATCCAGACAACAGGAAATCTGGCGGAAGAGCTGCAAGTGCTTCATCAACACCAGACTGGAACAAAACAAACGGACCTGCGAAGCGACCCGCCAGACCTTCAAAAGGTAAATCCGGAACACCCGGAAAAAGCCGCGGTACAAAACATTAAATATTATTGGTTACCTTTGTACCAATGGTTTACACAAAGAAAACAGACATTCGTGCGTTGGATTTAGTCCAACTACAAGAGCAATTCATCGCCATGAAAGAACCTGCCTATAGGGCAAAACAGGTTTATCAGTGGTTATGGGAAAAATCTGCACGTACATTTGATGAAATGAGTAACCTTTCTAAAGATTTGAGGAAGAAGCTCGATGAAAACTTCGCCATTAATGTGGTGCAGGTAAGCAACTCTCAATTCAGTAACGATCATACGATTAAGAGTTCTTTCCGTTTGTATGATGGAAACATCGTAGAAGGTGTTCTTATTCCAGTGGAAGATAGAATGACGGCCTGTGTGAGTTCTCAGGTAGGCTGTAGCTTAACCTGTAAATTCTGTGCTACGGGTTATATGGATCGGAAGAGAAACCTGAACGCAGATGAAATCTACGATCAGGTGGTACTTATAGACCAGCAGGCGAAGAAGAATTACAATGTACCCCTTACGAATATTGTGTACATGGGTATGGGTGAGCCGCTGCTCAATTATGCCAATGTTTTAAAGTCGATTGAACGTATTACTGCTCCGGATGGCTTGAATATGGCTTCAAAGAGGATTACAGTCTCTACTGCTGGCATCGCTAAGATGATTAAGAAGCTGGGTGACGATGGCGTAAAGTTTAATCTCGCTTTGTCGCTACATGCTGCAAATGATAAGAAGCGGAATGAGATCATGCCGATCACGGAGCACAATTCACTGAAAGCACTGGCTGAATCGTTAAAGTACTACTTCTCGAAAACGAAGAATCCCGTAACATACGAATACATCGTATTCAACAACTTTAACGATGAAATTGAAGATGCCATGGAATTAGCTAAATTCTGTAAGCATGTTCCATGCAAGGTAAATTTGATCGAGTATAATCCTATTCAATTTGCCTCCTTTACCAATGCGGAGGGCGACAAGATTGATGCTTTTTCTAAATACCTGAAAAGCCAGGGCGTAAACACAAATATCAGACGCAGTCGCGGTAAAGATATTGATGCGGCTTGCGGACAGCTTGCTGTTAAAGAAGAAGCTACCACTTAATATATTACCACTAATTTTCTTGAAGGTTACAGATTGGTAACATGACTGTATTGATACGTCTTGCAACTGATCTGCTCAACCTTTTGTTTCCGCGACTCTGCAATGCATGTGGACAATCCCTTGTTCGTGGGGAAAAAAACATATGCTTACGCTGCTTGCATGACCTCCCTTACACAGATTACCACTTGTATGCCGATAATAGAGCTGCAAAGCAGCTATGGGGAAGACTGTCTTGCCATGCGGTTATGTCTATGTTGTATTTTAAAAAAGGTAGCCGGGTACAACATCTAATGCATAGGTTGAAATATAATGGGCAAATGAAGCTTGGCTTGGAACTCGGACAACTTGTAGGAGAACGGTTGAAGCAAAGCCCGGGCTTCTCCGATATCGATGTTGTGATCCCAGTACCATTACATAAGAGAAGAGAACGTTTAAGGGGCTACAATCAAAGTAAATGTATTGCCGATGGTATTGCTGAATGCTTAGATGTACATGTTCTTAGCAACGTGCTTATCAAACCATTTGCAACAGGAAGCCAGACGCGGAAAGGTCGCTTTAGCAGGTACGAGAATCTCAAATCCGCATTTCAGATTACGGATGGGTTCAGTATAAAAAATAAACACGTGCTTTTAGTTGATGATGTGATGACCACGGGAGCTACCCTTGAGGCTTGCGGCCTTGCTTTATACACGGCAGGGATTGACAAGCTGAGCATAGCCACTGTAGCGTTTACAGACTAACATGGAATAGTAGCAGGTTACTTCAGAATTGAAGAACTTGACTCTCAAAGCCTTATTGTTTATTTAGAAAAAAAGTTCAAGGAAATAAAACATTTGATACCCAGTTGCGTTTATATACCCGAGAGCGTTAATTTAGATGGTAAGGGTC
>JAQBOT010000063.1 GCA_028287885.1 Pedobacter sp. | reverse complement strand
TCCGGGAAGTTGCGCACCGGCACGTTTGCTTAGTAAGATGTAAACTGCCCAAAAGCCTCCAGCCGCTAAAGCAAAGAACAACCCTAAGAGGTCAATGCCTTTTCCGCTCCAGGGCGTAATCAATGCGATTCCGGTTCCTGCCAGCACAACCCAAAGGATATCGAGCGCACGACGCGAACCTACTAAAGCAAGGGCTAATGGGCCGATAAATTCGACAGTAACCGCTAAACCCAAAGGCACCCGAGCTAGAGCACAATAAAATAAAAGGTTCATTACGCCCAGAACAATCCCATAGGGAATTACTGCTTTCCATTGTTCTGCGCTTAATCGGCGAAGATTTGGTCGTACAGTAATTAACAGGATTAAAGCTGAAAAGCCAATGCGTACACTTGCGGTTCCACCTGCGCCGAGAACCGGAAATAAACCTTTTGCAATGGCTGCTCCTCCCTGAACACTGATGATCGACAACAGAACGGCTGGGATGGGAGGCAATGTTTTTAAGGATAATTTCATAAGTAGACAACCATTTACTGTTACAACCGCTTTATCGGGGGCCCTGCAATAATGATAGGTAACGGTTATTGCAATTCCAAAACAATCATGAAAGTCCCCTTGCAGGCTGAAAATCGCAACTTTCTGTTGAATCCTTTTAATTGGTTAACTTATATAATCCGTTTTACTCCGGGCAGCAATATGATCATTCCTCCCTACATGAAACTACAAAAAAATGCCTTGAAGGTAATTTCCGTATCCTGGCTGACCAGAAAAAAGCAGCAAAGGAAGTTGAAAGATATAGATGCCATGATTGCCGAAATGGAAATTATGATACTTAACATCGATCAAGAAAATTGACATGGCGTATGAAATTTAGTTAACTTAGAACGCCGCAATATTGAATTGCCGTCTAACTAAATATTATGTTTCTCATCATTCTCGGTCTGTTTATTATAGTAATAAGCTTCTTTATCAGTAGAGACGAAAGTCCGGTTGGCCGCTTTGTAACACCGATTCGTGCCTTTGGTCTTGCACTTTGCCTACTTGGTGCCGCATTGTCCATGTTTAAAGTGGTAGAAGCCGGGCAGGTGGGTGTGAAAACACTTTACGGGAAGGTTGATGATGATGTCCTTTCCAGCGGACTACATATTATCAACCCTTTGGTAGAAGTTACTCCTTTCGACGTTAAGACTCAGAATTATACCATGTCGGCAGTCCATGAGGAAGGCTCAAAAACAGGAGATGACGCGATTCGCATCCTTACAGGAGATGGGCTAGAGGTGACCATAGACCTTTCGGTACTGTTTAGCGTAAAGCCACAAGATGCACCCAGAATACTTAAGGAGATCGGAAACGATTATTTGGACAAGATTGTGAGACCTGTATCACGTACTGCCATTCGCGACAATGCGGTATCGTATGAAGCTGTGGCCTTATATTCTTCAAAGCGCCAGGAATTTCAAGACAAGATCTTTAACACCATTACGGCAAGCTTTTCTAAAAGGGGTTTGAAGCTGGAGCAGCTCCTGATTAGAAACATCACGCTTCCTGAGTCTGTGCGCAGAACCATCGAATCTAAGATCAATGCGGAGCAGGATGCACAGAAGATGCAATTTGTACTGCAAAAAGAAAAGCAAGAAGCAGAACGTAAGCGGGTAGAGGCGCAGGGAATCGCGGATTATCAACGCATTTTGTCTACTGGGTTAAGCGATAGACAACTTCAGTATGAGTCGATACTTGCGCAAAAGGCAATTGCAACCTCGCCGAATGCCAAAGTGATAATCATGGGTAGCAGTAAGAACCCGATCATTCTCGGCGGAAATTAGATCTGCAAGTAAGATTGTACCCAATTGGGGTTAAGAAACAAAAAGGTATAAATTTTTGTTTATTCAAAAAATCCTCAGCTCATGGAATCGTTCGACATCATCATTACCGTTCAAGATAAGGACGTATCATTAACCTTGCAACCCGAAAAGGCGGGGACATATAAGGTTATCTATCACGGTATGTTGGTGGGTGAAGTGACCAGTGGTGAGTATGGAGACTCTTGGCGCGCTGTTCCGATGGAGGAGGTGAAGCCCGGAATTTATCCCATGTATGAACATGACGCATCTAAAGATATTCCACGAATTGTACTAGATGAATCTACCCTTCAGCAAATTGAAGATGCGATGGAAGATTAAGGAATATATAAAACATGAACGCAATCATAACCGCTGCGACCAAGGGAATTGGTCGGGCTATTTCTATTAAGCTCGCTGAGCAAGGCTTTAATCTAGCCATTTGTGCCAGGAATGAGCAAGAGTTAAAAAGTTTTGCAGAAGAACTATCTTACACTGGTGTCCAAGTTAAATATCTCAAAGCAGACTGCAGCCTCAAAGAGGATGTCTATTCATTTTGCGATTTCGCGTTGAAAGAACTTGGTTTTATTGATGTGCTGGTAAACAATGCCGGAACGTTTTTACCCGCGGCGCTGTTGGATGAATCGGATGAAGCCTTTGAACTTCAGTTGGGTCTAAATCTCAAGTCTGCTTATTATATATCAAAGCGCATTGGTAAAACAATGAGGGAGAACCGCTCTGGTCATATATTCAACATCTGTTCTGTCGCGAGCAAAGAAATAGTAAAAAATGCCGGAACTTATTCTGTAACTAAAACTGCATTGCTGTGTCTAAATAATGTATTGAGGCAGGAATTAGCTGAATACAACGTAAAGGTAACGGCAATTTTGCCAGGTTCAACGCTCACTTCTTCCTGGGAAGGAACAGACATTCCGGAAGAGAAATTTGTTCAACCAGAAGATATTGCCAACACCATCTACCATGTGCTAAATCTAAGTACTGGTGCCAACGTTGATGAAGTAATTATCAGGCCAATACAGTTTTAAGATTTAAATACAGGAGATATTGTTATGGAAAAGCGGCTTTTTAGAAACGAATTTAACAAAGTAATCGCGGGTGTGTCTTCAGGGACAGCAGATTACATGGAAGTAGATGTAACCATTATCCGCTTGTTGTTTGTTTTGTCAACCATCTTTTTATTTGGTACCGGAATTTTGGTTTACCTCGTGATGTGGATCGTTGTACCGGTGAATAATGATCCGGCAGCGCGATACTCAAAATTTGACGAATACTTTAGGAGACAGAATACTCCTTCGCCATTTGGGACCGCCAATACATTCAACCAGGCAGAAAACACAGGGCCTATTCCAACCGGCGACTGGAACGCAGCTCAGGATTTCAAACCCTTAAAGAAACGCAATGAGACAGGAAGGACGGTAGGCGGCTTGTTCCTACTGGTTATCGGCTTATATTTTCTGATGAATGAATTCCACATCATCCCTTACTGGTTCAGATTAGGCAAGCTATGGCCACTCGTATTTGTTGCCATTGGAATTAGCTTTATCATGAAAGCAAAGCGCAAAAACGCTTTTGAAGATTGGAAAGAAGATGCCATCAATCAGGACTTGAAAGAAAAAGGACAAACAGAAACTAAAGATATATAGCCATGAAACTAGAGAGAATACTTTGGGGAATCATCCTGCTGTTTGTAGGTGCAGTACTCTTATTAGAAAACTTTAATGTAATAGAATTTTACTGGAGAAATGTTTGGGGTTTCTGGCCTGTGTTCCTGATTATTGCAGGTATAAACATCTTATTCAACCGAAATAATTCACAGCTTGGGAATATCATATCGATAGTTGTGGTTGTGATTACGCTTTCATTCTTGTTCTACCGTGGTCAGCAGCCTCCAGCAAACCAGGGATGGTTTGGCAATAACTTCAGGCACGACCTGGATATGAATTTGGACAATGATGACGAAAATGATGATTCGAATGATGATAGTACGGTGAAACGGATGAACTTTTCAGAGCCCTTCAACGGAGACAGCTCAAAGAAGGTAGTCCTAGACATTTCCGGTGGTGGAACAACCTTCAAGTTGGACGGAAGCACAGATAGCTTGATCACAGCAAGTGTTGATCATGCAAAAGGAAACTTCACCTTAAAAAAAGAAAGCACAGACACCGTTCAGAATTTGACGTTCAAAATGCAAGGCAACAAGGGAGGCTGGAACGTTGGCCACGGCGCTAATGATGTGAGATTTAAGTTGAACAGGTTGCCATTATGGGACATTATAATCCATATGGGTGCTGGTGAGGTAGACTTTGATCTTTCACAGTATAAGATCCGCACGTTAAGGTTTGATGGAGGTGCGGTTGCAGTTGACTTTAAAGTTGGGGATCTTCTACCGATCTCAGATGTAATCGTAAAGACAGGTGTTGCTGACGTTAAGATCAGGATCCCTGAGGGCGCCGGTTGCCGTATCACAAGTAAGACCGGCCTTTCCTCTAAAGATTTTACCGGCTTCACCAAGCTTGAAAACGGCACCTACGAAACGCCAAATTATGCGTCCTCTACCAAAAAGATCTTCATTAGTCTGGATGGAGGCTTAAGTAACTTTGAGGTTTCAAGGTATTAAAACTGAAATGATGGAGGGCGAGGGGGAAGCTGGGTATGTTGTTGTAATTGATGGTAAACCCGGGGGACCATATACGTTGTCGGAATTGACTGGACTTACAATCAAAGCAGGCACATTTATCCGCAAGCCAGGTATGGATGACTACAAAGAAGCTCACGAGTTCCCGGAACTACGTGAGCTTCTTGGATTTAATCACCAGCAAACAGCACCGCAGTATTTTGCCTCTTTTGATCAACGATTGCTAGCCTCGGTTATTGACTTTTTCTTTATTTTCTTGGTTTACATCATTATTCTGCTGCTAAGCTTCATCTTTCTAACTGATAAGGAGGTTCGGATCTCTGTAGCGATCATGCTGTTGCCCTTAATTCCGATCTTGAAATTTGTATACGGCGTTGTGGCGGATTGTTCGGCGGCACAGGGTACTTTAGGTAAGCGACTTCTAAATATCAGGGTGACCGATATGCTCGGTAACCGTATCTCTTTTGGCCGTTCACTTGGTCGGAATGCCGCCAAGATCTTTTCCGTTATTCCAGTATTTTTTGGCTATTTGTATAGTTTTCTTAATAGAAAGCAACAATGCTGGCATGACATAGCGGCAAATACCTTAGTTATTAAAGATCGATTGATTTAATCTTTATCTTTGTACTGCATGGAAAACGTAGCAGCACAACAGGAACTTAATGGAGGTTATTGCAACAGCTTAACCTCATATTCAAGGTTTTTAACGCGTGAAGTAAGTATTGGAGATATTCCGATGGGTGGTTTGAATCCAATCCGGATACAGTCCATGACGACTACCGATACCATGGATACCATAGGTACTGTTGAGCAAACGATCCGCATGGTTGAATCTGGATGCGAGTACGTGCGCATCACCGCACCCAGTGTAAAGGAAGCGGAGAACTTAGCCAACATTAAGAAAGAGCTGCGCTACCGTGGATATAACGTTCCTCTTGTTGCCGACATCCATTTTACACCAAACGCTGCGGAATCTGCGGCACGTATCGTAGAGAAGGTCAGGGTTAATCCAGGGAACTATGCAGATAAAAAACGTTTCCAGAATTTCGAGTATACTGAACTTACATACCGGGCTGAACTGGAACGTATATACAAGAAGTTTAGTCCGCTGGTAAAGATTTGTAAAGAATACGGCACGGCAATGCGTATTGGAACCAATCATGGTTCTCTTTCAGATCGCATCATGAGCCATTATGGTGATACACCTAGGGGCATGGTTGAGTCTGCCATGGAATTCATCCGCATGTGCGAAGATTTAAATTATTACAATCTGGTCATTTCCATGAAAGCGAGCAATACGCAGGTCATGGTACAGGCATACCGCTTGCTGGTTGATACAATGGTAAAAGAAGGAATGAACTATCCTTTACACCTGGGGGTGACTGAAGCTGGGGATGGGGAAGATGGAAGGATTAAATCTGCGGTGGGTATTGGAACCCTGCTGGAAGATGGTTTGGGAGATACAATCCGGGTTTCGCTTACCGAAGATCCTGAGTTTGAAGCGCCGGTTGCACGTGCTTTGGCAGCGCGTTATTCAAAACGATCATCAGTTGATCAGCCGGCAGCTGCAACTTATCCTGCTGCAACTTTCTACAATCCTTATGAATACAAGCGTCGGGAGACACAGGTTGTACACCATATTGGTGGTCATCAGCACCCAGTGGTTATGCTCGATGTGTCAAATGAAAATTTGAAAGATCCTTTTTTCTTGTCGGCTTTAGGGTATAACTATAGTGCAGGATTAGATAAATACAATATGGCCGATCAGGCCGCAGACTTGGTTTACCTGGGCGATAACCTGCCTTCGTTTTCATTTCCAGGGAACTTAAAGCAAATATATACGCATCAAACCTGGCTGGGGCTTAAGGATAAGCAAAACTGTCATCCTCTGTTTAACATAAAAGAATATTTGGAAAGCATGCAACGTGATCCAGTTTTTAACCTGGTTGAGGTGGATGCAGGAGATTATGATCTTGCTGATTTGGCCTTGCTGGATCGGACTGTTGTTCTGATACTGGGTACTCAGGCTGAGCATGGGATGGCCGAACAACGTGCTTTTTTTCTTGCTTTACTTGGAGCAGGCATTCAAATCCCGGTTATTATAAAGCGGTCTTACCCGGATGTCAATACAGACGACCTGATGCTATATGCCGCTACAGATTTGGGCGCCTTGTTTACGGACGGCTTCGGAGATGGTACCTGGATAACGGCTGGGCCGAATGTGGGTTTGTCGCTTATTAACGCAACAAGCTTCGGTATTCTGCAGGCTACACGGACACGGATCTCTAAAACGGAATACATCTCTTGTCCGAGTTGCGGACGCACCTTGTTCGATCTTCAGGAAACAACCCAGCTGATCCGTTCGCGGACGGACCACCTGAAGGGTATTAAAATCGGCATTATGGGATGTATCGTAAATGGGCCGGGAGAGATGGCCGATGCTGACTATGGCTATGTGGGCACTGGCCCCGGAAAAATCACGCTTTATCGCGGTAAGGAAGTCGTAAAGAAAAACGTGAACTCCGAACGCGCCCTGGATGATCTTATTGATCTGATGCGAGAAGATGGCAATTGGGTGGATAAAAAGTAAAGCTCCACTGATTTAAAGAACAAAGCTTACTGATTTAAAAAAGTCAAGGTCTTCTCACAAACTTCCTGAAGCTGAGGTGGCAGGGTGTGTTCTGTATACGGATGTGAAGCGCCGTAAACATGATTTGCTCCGGTAATTTTCTTAATGGTTGCTCTAGGTTGTGTTTGAGCCAGGCGCTGTGCAACAGTGAAATCCACATTAACATCCTGATCGCCATGAACAATTAGCCATGGTATTTTGATATTCACAGCTTTTTCCAGGATGTTATATTCATCTTTATGCTCGTTAAAGTCGTCAAGCAAGCTGCTGTTTAGTGGCATTTTTTCTTTCGTTCTTGCATTTTCGACAAAGATCTGGCCGCTGCGTGTCCATTCTTCCTCCTGTTCCGGTTTCCATAGGCTGCGGAAATCAGAGATCGAACTCCATGTGACAAGCTTCTTGATGTCCGGGTTTTTAGCCGCTTCAAGAATAGCCAGCCCGCCTCCGCGACTATGGCCTATGAGGTAGATTTCGTCAGAACTGAACGTATGCCTGGCATAATTAATAATGGCTTCAAGGTCTTGAAGTTCGAAGGTGATTGTATTTGCGGCGAATGCTTTCAGGTCTGTGACGTCTTTGGGGTTTTGCGGATCTGTGCCATTATGGGAGAGGTTGAACTTGATGTACTTGAAATTTTGCTCAGCAAAATAATGAGCCACCAGGTTGTGTGCACACCAATCTTTAAAACCTTTAAAAACGTGAACAAAAATGATGGTTTTTGCGGCGGCATCGCGCTGACTACAGGTCAGATCTCCGGTTATTGTTTTACCTTGAGCCCCGGAAAGAATAAAATGTTGTTTATGAAT
>JAQBOT010000015.1 GCA_028287885.1 Pedobacter sp. | reverse complement strand
AAGACTGCCGCCTATGTTTTGCCTTTATTAATGCAGCTGAAGTTTGCTCAGGGCATGAGTCCGAGAGCCCATATCGTTGCTCAAACGCGGGAACTTGCCATGCAGATTACTGAGCATGTGCAGATGTTTTCTAAATATACAGACTTGAGATCAGTTGTTGTTTATGGGGGCTTAGGTCCTAAAACACAGATTGAACAAATAAAAGCCGGAGTAGATATTATCATCGCTACACCAGGAAGATTTCTAGAGATTTACCTGGACGGTCACATCAACACACAAAGTATTAAGTTCCTGGTTCTTGATGAAGCTGATAAAATGATGGACATGGGCTTCATTGGATCCATCCACCGGATTTTAGAGATCGTTCCAAGGAAAAGACAGAATTTACTGTTTTCTGCTACGATGAGCGACCTGGTTCAAAAGATTGCTGGTGACTTCCTGAAAAATCCTACCATTATAGAGGTGGGATTGCAGGCTACTCCTGCACAAACGATCACGCAGACCTTTTATGAAGTTCCGAATTTCAAAACCAAGATCAATCTACTACAGTATTTGTTGAAGAACGATGATGAGGTTAAACGCTTAATCATCTTTTGTAAAACTAAGACCGTTGCAGACTCCATATTCGCGTTTATCACCAGAAGATTTGGCCCCGAGGCCGTTCGTGTTATTCATGCCAATAAAGGTCAGAATACGCGGATAAACTCGATCAACAGTTTTAAAGAAGGAAATGTTCGTGTATTGGTGGCTACCGATGTTGCTTCAAGAGGAATTGATGTTACAGAGGTAAGTCATGTGATCAACTTTGATGTGCCAATTATAATTGAAGATTACGTTCACCGGATAGGGAGGACTGGAAGGGCTTTCCAAAAAGGAGAAGCTTTGACTTTCTATACCGAGGCGGAGAAGTACTATATCAACAAAATACAAAAGCTGATCAGACAAACAATCCCGGTAGTTCCGATCCCTGCAGAAGTATTCATTGAGGAAACGCCTTATGAGGAACGTCAGCATATTGCTAAAGAGATAGATCTGCAAAAAAGGAAAGAAGATCCCGACTTTAAGGGTGCATTCCACGAAAAGAAAAGGATTTTTGAAGTTAAAAAGAAAGTAGATAGGACGAAGACCCCAACCTGGAAGAGAAAAAAAGTAAAAAAATAAGAGATTGAAAGTAAAACTAACGCCATTAAACATTTTAACTGCTTTGTGCCTGGTGGCTGCAATTTTGTTGATGTTTAACCAGTCTGACGTAGTTAGCCCGGTAAATGAGACCTTCAAAGGATTATGGATAGGCATTTCTTTACTTGGCGCATTAATCAGCTTTATTTCAGACATGATCTTCAGGAAGTTTATTCCTTTGCTACGAAATCTTTGGGTAATTGAATGTGCTTTTGTAGTCTTTACATTGGTATTCGTTTTTTTACTAAAGATTACAATACTGAAATAAGGATTAGCGCTATGAGCTTTTCTGAAACAATTGGAGTTTTGAACTTCTAACGAACAATAGAAGTTACTGGCTTCTCTCAACGTTGGAGTTATGAACTTCTGAAAAACAATGGAGGCTACGAGCTTTCCTCAATAAATGAAAACATTCAAGTGTTTATATTAAGCACTTGGTAAAAAAAGAAAATAGGAATGAAAACAGCGGAAATAAAAATTACTGTACAATTAGACGATAACAACGTGCCCGAAAATCTTCTTTGGGAATCTACGGATTCTGAAACCAAAGAGCAGGTGGCTGTAAAATCAATGATGCTGGCACTATGGGATCACAATTACAAAAATTCCTTACGTATCGATCTTTGGACCAAAGATATGCCTGTTGACGAAATGAAAAGGTTTTTCTATGAAACTTTGCAAACCATGGGTGACAGCTTCTTAAAGGCTACAGGTGAGAACCTGATCGTAGAGGATTTGCGTGACTACTGCGCACACTTCGCGGATAAGATGGGGATCAATACTCAGGGATAACGATCATGAAAAATCAAGGAATAATTGGGTCGGTCATTATGGGCGTCGGCGGACTTTGTCCGCTGGTACACCTTCCTGTAATTGGGAACTGGAACTACTTTGATATTGACCCAACCTTAGCAGTAATGTTCTACGTTGTTGTAATTGTAGGCTTGGTTGCTTCTTTTATTGGCAAGGCGAGTTTGATTAGGTTTTCAGGCTGGGCCGCATTGGTCTTGGTTCTGGTAACACTTGCCGGTGTCTACTTTAAGTCGCACGATTACTTCAGTTTTGTTCATTTCAAAAACCTTGTAAAACTTGCTGCAGGGCTGGTAAAGTACAAATGGGGTTGGTTCGTGATTCTTGCAGGATCACTGATACTGATTACGGTTCGCGGTGCAAAGCAACAATTACCCGCCAACTAATCATGGATCTTTTAAGCCAGGTAAAATTCTTGATTAAAAAGGAGCTCCTGCTAGAATGGCGCTCCAAATACGCATTGAATGGAGTTTTGTTGTATGTGGTCTCAACAATCTTTGTTTGCTTTTTATCTCTGATCAGCGTAAATCCAGTTACCTGGAATGCATTGTTCTGGATCATCATGTTGTTTGCCTCGATCAATGCGGTTTCAAAAAGTTTTCTTCAGGAAAGCAAAGGAAGGCAGCTGTATATATATACAATCGCGAGCCCTTTTGCCTTGATCATTTCGAAAACCATTTACAATATTCTTTTAATGCTGCTGCTTACGATCATAGCACTTGGTTTTTACATGCTGGTGTTTGATTATGTGCCCACCGATTTGCCGCTTTATCTTGTTGCAACCTTGCTCGGTAGTCTGAGTTTCTCTACGATTTTTACGATGGTTTCTGCGATTTCCTCTAAAGCAGGGAATGGCGGTATGCTGATGGCAATTTTAAGTTTTCCTGTGATCATACCAGTATTGATCGTGTTGATCAAACTGACTAAAAACGCGATTGACGGCCTTGACAGAAGCGTTAGCCTGGATGAAATCAGCATTTTGTTAATTATTAATGTCCTGGTTGGAGCAGTTTCTTTATTGTTATTTCCTTACCTTTGGCGCGATTAAAATCTATATAAATGTATAAATCCTGGTGGAAGATCTTAGGGTCGATATTCGTGTTGTATGCTACGGTAGCAGGCTTTCTGGCAACGGTACCTGAATTGCCAATACTGCGTGAAAGCATACGAAACCTATACTTTCATGTACCCATGTGGTTTAGCATGATCGTTTTGTTTTCTATTTCCGTTTATCACAGCATCAAGTTCCTGCTGTCTAACAATGCCGAAGATGATCTAAAGGCTGTCGAAAGCATCAACACGGGGATAGTTTTCGGAATACTCGGTATCATCACTGGCGCCATCTGGGCAAAGTTTACCTGGGGCCAAGCCTGGAGCTTTGACGTTAAGCAGAACTACGCAGCGATCGCACTTTTATTGTATTTCGCATACCTGGTGTTAAGAAATGCTATTGACGAGGAACAACGGCGAGCAAAAATCTCTGCCATATATAACATTTTCGCTTTTCCAATGATGGTTGTCTTGTTGTTTGTACTTCCACGACTTTCAGATTCTCTGCACCCAGGGAATGGAGGAAACCCAGGATTTAATTCCTATGATTTAGACAGCAGAATGCGCATGGTCTTTTATCCGGCTTGTGCGGGATGGATTCTAATTGGCTACTGGATTTACACGCTTCTTTTTAGATTACGTCGCTTAAATAAAAACAGACTTTCATGAAAAAACTAACAACGACGCTTTTCCTGTTTATGATGACCTTGCAAATCTTTGCACAAGATCAGAACCCCGAAGCCGCGTCCGGCAGTCTATATGCTTCAGATAAAATCTACGTAGTAGTGGTTTGTGCTGCTGTTATCTTGATCGGATTAATCCTGTTTTTGTTTTCAATAGACAGGCGATTAAAAAAGTTAGAAAAATATTCGTCAACGAAAAACTAAAGTAAAGCAGTCTTAATCACTGTTTTTCGTTTATTTATGCTGTGGTGTGCCGTATACACTAAGTAGTTTCTCATTTGCATTAATCACTTTTTTTAATGCAATTTTGCACGCATAAATAAGAAAACTCAATATAATTCATAACAACTAGATAATGGCTAATTCAGCAATCGAGACAAATTTCTTTACAGATGTCTGTAAGAATTTTGACAGTGCCGCAAAATTCACTTCTCACCCCGAAGGTCTACTAACTCAGATCAAAGCTTGTAACAGTGTTTATCGTTTTCAATTTCCAATCCGAAGAGGAAACGGATTTGAAGTTATCGATGCCTGGCGTGTAGAGCATTCTCACCATATGAGTCCAACAAAAGGAGGTATTCGCTACAGTGAAATGGTGAATGAGGATGAAGTGATGGCACTTGCTGCGTTAATGACCTATAAATGTGCAATCGTTAATGTACCGTTTGGTGGTGCAAAAGGTGGTATCCGGATTAATCCAAAAAACTATACCACTGCAGAATTAGAAAATATTACCCGCAGATACACAGTTGAATTAATTAAGAAAAACTTTATAGGTCCTGGCATAGACGTTCCTGCTCCTGATTATGGAACTGGAGAGCGTGAGATGAGCTGGATTGCAGATACGTATATGACTATGAATCCAGGGCAGCTTGATGCATTGGGTTGTGTTACTGGAAAGCCAATTGCGCTACATGGTATCCGTGGTCGTAAAGAAGCAACCGGCCGCGGTGTTGCCTTTGCGGTTAGAGAATGCGTAAATGTGGCTGAAGATATGGCTAAGATCGGCTTAAAGGCTGGTTTGGGTGATAAGCGTGTTATCGTTCAAGGTTTAGGAAACGTGGGTTACCACGCGGCTAAGTTCTTGTCTGAATTCGGTGCAACCATCGTTGGTTTATGTGAATTTGAAGGTGCAATTTACAACGCTGATGGTTTAAACATTGATGAAGTGTTTGCACATCGGAAATTGACTGGTTCAATTCTTGGATTCAAAGGCGCACAAGACTTCAAGAATTCATTAGACGGCTTGGAGCAACCATGCGATATCTTGGTTCCAGCGGCATTGGAAAACCAAATTACAGAAGTAAACATTCGTAACATCCAGGCAAAAATCATTGCTGAGGGTGCGAACGGACCAACCACTCCGGAGGCTGAAACGATCTTCACTCAAATGGGTGGTATTATTATTCCGGATATGTATTGCAACGCCGGTGGTGTTACCGTTTCGTATTTCGAGTGGTTGAAAAACCTTTCTCACGTAGCTTTTGGCCGTATGGAGAACCGCTATGCAGAAAATTCAAATGCAAACCTGATTAACACACTGGAAAGCTTAACTGGGAAAAGTATCCCTGTTGAACACAGATCGATGTTGGTTAAAGGAGCTTCCGAAATGGAGCTTGTTAATTCAGGCTTGGAAGATACCATGGTTCATTCTTATCATGAAATTAGAGAAACGTTAGTTATTAAGCCGGGGATAAATACCTTGAGAATGGCTGCTTTGGTTAACTCCATTGACAAAATTGCCGTTTCTTATATGAATTTGGGTATCTGGCCATAAATCGGTTGAAAAAATTTTGATAGAACCGCAGTCGTAAAGGCTGCGGTTTTTTTATTTATTGATTTATCCGCTCTATTTGACATAAAGCTGAAATATCTAAAGAATCCCTCTCTGGTTATTTACGTAAATTGTGGTAAAAGTTTGAGGATGAGGACAATTTTTGGTTTTACTATGCTTCTTTTGCTGCTGGGCTGCTCGAATGCACCAATACCCAAATTTGATAGTAAAGGAGGTGTTGCAGTTTTACCGGCCTTGCAACCTGGTGAACAGGTTGCCGATTTCGCAGGTGGTTGCTTCTGGGCAATGCAGGAATGTCTGTTGGAATTGAAAGGTGTGCATACCGTGATCAGCGGGTATGCAGGCGGGTCTACAAAAAATCCTGATTACGACGCTGTACTGGCTAAAAATACCGGGCATGCAGAATCCGTACAGGTGTATTATGATCCAAAGGTTATAAGTTTTGAAAAGCTAACTGAAGCTTTCTTTTACGCACACGACCCCACACAGCTTAATGGACAAGGTCCGGATGAAGGATCTGATTACCGTTCCATTGCCTTTTATCACAATAAAGGTGAGTATGATACCATTCTGAAGGTGATCAATAAAGTGAGCAGGAGCGGGCATTATCCAGACCCCATCGTTACCGAACTGCTGCCCATAAAAGTGTTTTATCCCGCAGAATCAGAACATCAGGGCTATTATGCTAGAAATCCATGGAGTGTGTACATCAGAAGTGTTTCTCGACCGAAGGTCTTGAAATTACGTAATTCAATGCCCAACATGATTAAACCGGAATATTTGAATTGAATTTTCCTGTTAGTCAAGCATCCTTTCTATTGACCTGCAAATTTTGTCAGAGAACTATCAATAATTTGTCATCTAAGTGAATAGGAGAGCTACAAGAGGTTTTGGCTGCTTATAATTTTTATCTTTGTGAGATTCTTTCAATTAATAACAATCATGAAGAAAAGTGCAATTATCGGTTTGATTACTATTGCCATATGTGTTTGCTTTTTAGTGAGCCTGAATGCGGATACAAGTAGCTATTCTACGTTTTCAGAAGCTTCTAAAGAATCCAGAGAATTCCATGTTATGGGATACTGGGAGAAAAAACAGGGAATGTTTTATGATGCAAAGAAAGACGCAAATCACTTTGCTTTTTTTATGAAGGATCAGAAAGGGCAGACCAGGAAAGTTATTTACAGTGGAACCAAGCCACAGGATTTTGAGCGATCTGAAAAGTTGGTTCTGATTGGAAAAATGAATGATGATACCTTTTATGCTTCAAAGATTTTAATGAAGTGCCCGTCTAAATACAACGATAATCTTGTGGAAGTAAAGCAAGATGGAAAGATTAAACAATACAACTAGCCTTAATGGATACACAATTTTATGGAGAGACCCTCCTTCCAGGTAAAATCGGACAGTTTTTTATTGTTTTAGCGTTTGCCGCATCTATATTATCTACACTTTCCTATTTTTTCGCTACCAAAGCAGGTGATTTAGAAGACAAATCATGGCAACGTCTGGGCCGTATAGGCTTTTTTGTCAACTGGGCAAGTGTGATTGGGATAGGTGTAACCCTATTTTATTTGATTCTGAATCATTATAATGAATATTATTACGTTTACTTCCACTCTTCGAAAGAGCTGCCGGTGTATTATATCGTGTCTGCGTTTTGGGAAGGACAAGAGGGAAGCTTCTGGCTGTGGGCGTTTTGGCAATCTTTGCTTGGTTCTATCCTAATTTGGAAAGCAAAAAGTTGGGAGAACAGCGTCATGACTGTGGTTGCGTTTTCACAGGTATTTCTTACCTCGATGCTCCTGGGTGTTGAACTTTTTGGTCAGCGGATAGGAAGCTCCCCGTTTATCTTACTTCGGGATGCAGTTAGTCTGAAAGAAATGGCTCCGGTTGTGTTTGCTGATCCGGAGAACTTTAAAAATTACTTGAAATTTATAACTGATGGCCGTGGCTTAAATCCGTTGTTGCAGAACTATTGGATGGTTATTCACCCACCAACCTTGTTCCTTGGTTTCGCCAGCATGGTGGTCCCATTTGCATACGCAGTTGCGGGTTTGTGGAGGAGAAGTTATAAGGAATGGGTTAAGCCAGCTATGCCTTGGGCCCTTTTTGCTGTTATGGTATTGGGAACGGGTATTATTATGGGCTCGTTTTGGGCATATGAAGCGCTGAATTTCGGTGGCTTCTGGGCTTGGGATCCTGTAGAGAATGCCTCTCTTATTCCATGGTTAATGCTTATTGGTGGTATACACGTGCTTGTTGCCTTCAAAAACACCGGACATGCCTTCTTTACTGCGATTACGCTTGTTTTGTTAAGTTTTATCCTGGTATTGTATGCATCGTTTTTGACAAGGAGTGGTATTCTTGGAGAAACTTCCGTTCACGCCTTTACGGATCTTGGGATGTTTGGTCACCTAATATTATATAACGTGGTGTTCCTGCTCATTCCGGTTTATTTGTTAATCTCCCGTTGGAAAGAACTTCCGATCACCAATAAAGATGAAGAAACGTATTCACGTGAGTTCTGGATGTTCATCGGAGCTTTAGTGGTTACCGTTGCATGTATTCAGGTGATTTTTACGACCTCTGTTCCGGTGTTTAATAAGGCCTTCGGAACCAACTTTGCGCCTCCGATTGACGCAATAAAATACTACAATCAGTGGCAGGCACCTTTTGCCATATTGATTACGGTCATTTCAGGTTTCTCTCAGTTTCTAAAGTACAAGAGAACAGATCCACGGAGATTCTATAGCAGTCTAATTTCCTGTATCGTGATTGCAGCAGTGATTTCTGCTGTATTTGTTTGGGTGGCTGATGTTTATAACAATCTGATGTACATACTGCTAACCTTCAGTAGCTTGTTTGCCATAGTCTCGAATATTAGAGTTATTAGTGTTGGCTTTGGAGGTAAAGGTAAATTGGTTGGTGCCGCAGTTGCACATATGGGTTTTGCCTTATTATTGTTGGGTGCTCTTGTTGCATCAGCTACGAGCAGGCCGATATCTATAAACGCAAGTAACTTTATCCCCGTTAAGGATTTTGAAAAAGCAGAGAAGCCAGGTGAAAACATGGTGCTGTATAAGAATGAGCCTAAGAAAATGGGCCGCTTTACCGTTACTTATGTTCGTGATACTACGGTAGCGCCGAATACCTTCTATACCTTAAACTTTAAGGTTATTGATGATAAGAACGGTAAGGTGACTGAAGATTTTGATCTGGAACCAAAGGTGCAGGTGAATGAGAAAATGGGTTTAATAGCCTCGCCAGATACGAAACATTACGTTACTACAGATATTTACACCCACATTACCAGTGCACCGGATAAGAACGAAGAGCACCAGGATCATGAGGGACATGCTGAAGAAGAAAATTATAAAGCTCCAAGGATTTTGAAGGTGCAAGAAGGTGATACCATACATACAAGCAGCGGTATTGTGACTGTGAAAGGGTTGAATTCGAAGCCAACAGCAAAACAACTTGTGCTTGCTGCCAATGATGTTGCCGTAGGTTTACCATTGGAAATTAATTTGAATGGCAGAATTTATAAAACTGAACCGATCTTTTTGGTTAAGGGGAACAATACCTTTGATTTCGCAAGAAACATTGATGATCTGGGCTTAAGGTTCCGTTTCACAAAAATCCTCCCTGCAGAAAAGAAGGTGGAATTGCAGGTGTATGAAAAGCCTCAGCAAGCGAAGGATTGGGTTGTATTTAAATCCATTGAATTTCCTTACATCAACCTGTATTGGGTTGGAACAATTGTAATGGTTGTTGGCTTCCTGATCTCTATTGTAAGAAGGAAAAAAGAAATTAAAACTATTTAAAACTTAATGAGGATCAGCAATGCATTGTATTAATATGCATTGCTGATCCTTGTTTTGCCTAAATATCAATTGAATCAATGAAAATCGTTTGCCTGGGTTCTGGAAACGTTGCCAGCCACCTTACTGCCGCATTTAAAGGGGCAGGAATGGAGATTGTTCAGGTATGGAGCCGAAATCTAAGCCATGCTGATACGTTGGCTGCTTCGTTAAACACCCAAGCAATAGCTGATCTAAAACTTGTAGACAAGAATGCAGATTTGTATTTGATTGCGGTGAAGGACGATGCGATTAAAGATGTTGCATTCTCCTTATTTGGAGTACAGGGCCTGGTTGTACACACTTCCGGAGCTACTTCAATTGATGTACTAAAGGGCTTAGCGCAGTACGGCGTTTTATATC
This sequence comes from Pedobacter sp., assembly GCA_028287885.1. Classification (GTDB taxonomy): domain Bacteria; phylum Bacteroidota; class Bacteroidia; order Sphingobacteriales; family Sphingobacteriaceae; genus Pedobacter. The sequence continues at coordinate 334 of JAQBOT010000015.1, read as the reverse complement.
CATTGCAGACTTTTTCAAAGCACAAAGACCTTAATCTATCTGGTACTCCATTTTGTCTGGAGGCTAGCTCTGAAGAGGGTTTTAACCTTATGCAGCAATTGGGCTCAGCCATTGGTGCAGCCATTTACAGAATAGATTCAGAGCAGCGGAAGATTTTACATCTTGCCGCCGTTTTTGCATGTAATTTCAGCAACCACCTTTATCACCTGGCCAATACTGTTCTGGCTTCAAACAACCTGAAGTTCGATTTACTTAGGCCATTGATCATGGAAACAGCTTTAAAGGTCCAACATGATGTTCCTATAAAAGTTCAAACCGGACCGGCTGTTCGGCA
>JAQBOT010000463.1 GCA_028287885.1 Pedobacter sp. | reverse complement strand
GCAGAAAGATCCCGATTAAGGTCCAAAATGAGCGCCTGCAGTAACTCGACTGTAGAGTCGTCGTGGTTCAACAACCGAAACCAATCTTCTGACGACTGCTTAAATTGCCGCTTCAATACCAAGGGTATCTTGTAGTTCTCTGCAGTTATGGAACAGGCATAGATGAATAAACATTCAATAAAGCCCGCTAGGGTTCTTTCATAATAATTGCTCAACTTTTTATACGTTTTTGATCGTTTATATAGCAGTTGAAAGGGGTGGAACCGTTGTGCCTCAGTTACGATTTCACGGCTGTTTATATCTTCCAATTCGTTAATGCCAAAGCGCAAAACCAGTTCCTGTTTGCAATCGATAATTTTGCCATGTGCCTGGTGACAATTCCTTACAATCACGTCCGTTGTACCTTGAAAGAATTCATCATGGTCAATGCTCTGTTCCCAAGCATCATTGAATTCTTTCGCATAAGATTTCATGCTGCGCTTGAAAGTCAGATAGTACATGTACTCGTAAAGATCACTATGCATATAGGTTAGGATGACGCCTAAACCTCTTATCGTTAATTTATAATCAAATGGGTCTTTGTTCGAAATCTTCATAAAAAACAGTCGCCGAGATATGCCCCGCTTGGTAGTTTGGTCGGGGGCAATATGCGATTATTCCTCAAAACAAGACCTAAAATCCTTCTTTTTATGCAAAGGAAGCTAAGGTTGTAAACTGCCAATGGTGACTAATGCAGGCTTACTACCCTGGCTACTTGCCACTTATTTTCTTTAAGCTTCCAAATGATGATGAACTTGGAGAAATGGCTTTCTGAGTTTTCGACTAGATTATGGAAGCTGTGATAGCCTTCTTCAACTGCGCCGAAACCAGGAATTTCATACACTTCAATGCTGCCTTTTGCAAGCTTGCGGGTAACTTTGCCGCAAATGTTCTTTTTTATCGACTCGAGGTATTCTTTTTTCGAAGTCATGAGTCCCCCACGGTCGTGATAGAATTCGAGATCTTCTGCCGTAAGGGAATCCATTTTATCAATTTTGCATGTATTATAGGTGTCAAAATAGATGCTGTCGAGTTTTACTATTGTCTCGTACAGTGGTTCAGATGAAGGTACATAGGGTTCAGGTTTATATCTCTTGTTGCCGTTTTCAACTGCCCGGACTTGTGACCTTGCCTGGCTCGCAAAAAGCAGGCAAACGCAGAAACTGAGAATGATCATGAATGTCTTCATAATAGTTAGTCGCTCCGATCTGAGTTTTGTTACTTTATTTTCGAACTTATTCTTTCTTAGTTCATTGCGTAATATCATTATGCATATTCGTCGGTTTTTTCGGAAGGGGGAAATTGCCTTAAACACAATGAATAAGGAAAGCGTTATCCTTTTTGTAGTTTTACAACATAGACGAACAACATGAATACAACAGGAAATACAATTTTGATTACCGGTGGAACTTCCGGCATAGGCTTGGCTTTCGCCGAGAAATTTATTGAAGAGGGAAATAAGGTAATCATTACCGGTAGACGTGCAGACCGCCTCGCTGCAATTGAAGAATCAAATCCAGGATTAGTTGCCAAGGTTTCCGATGTTTCGGATGCGAGCCAAAGAGTAGAGCTTACCAAATGGATCAAAGAGAACCATCCGGAAACGAACATGCTGATCAACAATGCCGGTATTCAATTGCTGGCGAACTTAAAGGCGCCATGTGATTTGGAGCGTGTACAATTGGAAACGGAGACGAATTTTATCGCTCCAATACATCTTTCAACACTTTTTGTGCCTTTATTGGAAGGGAAAGAAAATGCATGTATTATCAATATAACCTCTGGACTTGCATTTGCCCCTATAGCCTTTATGCCTGTTTATTGTGCTACAAAAGCGGCTATGCATTCCTTTACCCTTTCACTCCGTTACCAATTAAAGGATACAGGTATAAAGGTTTTTGAAATTGCTCCGCCGGCTGTAGATACAGAACTTGGCCACGATCGCCGTGCCGATAAGACGGAATCGCACGGTGGTATTCCTGTATCCGAGTTTATTTCTGGTGCAATCGAAGCCATTCAAAATGATCAATATGAAGCCGCAATTGGGATGGCTGCAGGCCTTCGCGCCAAGCGTGAAGAACTATTTGAACAAATGAATGCAAGATTTGATTCAATCTAGAGACTTTCCGACAAACTTTGTGTTGGTTCTGCCTTCTTAGGCAGGGTGCTTTTACCACGGTTGGATCGTGCTGTACGGGAGTAAACCGATAAATCTTTATTCGTAAGAAATTGGACCAATAAACCGGTATAGGAAGTATGATAACCTAAATTATCGTAATGTTCTGTAGCAAGTTTCTTTAATGCAGGCAGTTTGTTCCATGGAACCGACGGGAAATCATGATGCTCATTGTGGTAACCTACATTCAAATTGAATACGTTTAATGGGCCATAGTAACTTTTGGTCTCTTGGTGATCACCGTGTGTTAAGAAGTGCTCCTGGATCCACCTGGCTCCAAGTGGGTGTAGACCTACAGAAAAGAAGAAACTCAGGGTCAGATATATCAATGACTTAGCCCCTAAAAAGTAAATGACTAGGGCCATAAAGCTGATTTGAACACCGAAATTTATGAACGTCCAGGTGTCGAACATTTTGATCTCTTTAAGCCGTGTTGGTCTTAATCCCTGAAAGATTGGGTAGAACAACAACCAAACGGCTTTTCCAAATCCCGAATTGTTGATCAGTTTAGCTTCCCAACGGAAAGGCATATCGGCATCCAGCTCCTCAACACCCTGATAGGAGTGGTGTTTCATGTGGTATTTAGTGAAGGAAACTGCACTTGGAAATACCATTGGCAAATTTGCTATGATGCTGCTGATGATGTTTAAAGTTTTGTTCTTAAATACCAGGTTATGTGAGCATTCATGAATACAAACATAAAGTGTATGGCAGGCGAAAGCGCCTATGCAATATGCTGCAATAACACTCCACCACCAGGCTTGGGAAACCAACAGCCAGGTCAGGCCGATTTGGACCCCAACACACAAAAGGATTACAAGAAAGGTGTATGGATTTCTACCAATTAATGATCGGATTTCCGGATGTTCTTTAATGATTACTTTGGTGCGGGATTTATGAGGTTCGTGTTCGTCTGACCAGTTAAAACTTGTTCTTGTTGCCATTATGATAAGTGAAGGGGTCTGCAATATCACAGGTTCATAGTAAATGAAACCTATAAATAGACAAGGTATAAAAATTACGCCACAAAAAAAGGAAGTACCTGGAAGCTTCCTTTTTCATTTAAATTCAATTCATTTTACCAAAATTTGGCTCACCTGGCTGCAAATATTTGTAAACCAATTCATTAAATGTTGATTTTACCGGTCAAAGTTGTGTTCCTGCATCCTGCACGTTCAATTGATCTTCTTTGAATTCAGGCAGGTGTTTTAAAAAGTCTACACTATGGCTGACATACACAGAGGAGTTTGCCCATTCAATCTTTTCGATACTGGTTGTAGGTCTAAGCACCTTTTTATTGGCAAAGAGATTTCCTGCTTTTATGACTACAAACGGGATAGTCCACAGTGTGTCTTCAATCAGAAAGTCAGCCACTACACCATATTCCCCGTCATTTGCATGAATGGTATATCCATTCGATCCATCAAAACTTCTCAGATGTTTGTCGCCGGGTACCTCAACATCCGGCAACTCGTCATCTATGGCACTGTCCGAATCCAGGTGTTTAGCTAATCTTTCCTCCAATGGGATGTCTGGTGCAATAACGCCGCCAACCATGCCAGTGGTCATGAAACCGAGCCCGCCCTCTCTTTGCTGAGGCCATAAATAATGCTTATGTAATTGTTCCTCCTGCTGAACAGATACCGGCTTATCTGCATCTATATCAGGGCTGTTTTTAACCTGTTCTTTTGTAAGGCTTGTGGGAAAATTCTTCCCGTCCATGTCTGCAGCGTGCAGAGCCACTGGAGAGAGCAGCACCTTACGCCCGACCAGCCAATTTCCTGTTTCTACAACAAAGTACCTAACTTTCCAGGTCAGGTCATCGAAGTAAATATCTTTTACTTTGCCAATCTCGCCATCAACTGCAGCGATGGTAAACCCAGTTAAATTCTTGACACTTCTTAGCATATAACCTCCAATTTTAAAGCTGGAAGACTAACCAGCTTATAGTTAATAGATATTCGGTCCAAATTGTTTTAAGTTCCGGTGGAAACAGGCCCGCAACAGGGTGCAAACAGGGGTCAAACAGGGCCCAAACAGGGCGAAATACCTTGTGTACCCCTTGTGTTGGCCGAGCTTGATCCTTGCATGTTAGGGCTGTTCATGCAACGTGTTTGGTCGTTGCCCATAGCGATTTAAAGGAACATTCATTTTGTTTAAGTATAATTTAGTAGTTTAGACAAGCGGCCTCCGCTATAACCAAATATATTATGCGAAACCTATTAGTCGCCTTTCTCCTGCTATTCGTTTTAACGAGCAGCACCGCTGTTAAACCACCGCAGAAACCGCAGTGGATTAAACTTTTCAATGGCAAAGACATCAAAGACTGGTTCGTAAAGATTCACCATCATGAAGTGGGCGATAATTTTGGGAACACCTTTCGCGTGGAGGATGGAATTATTAAAGTGCGTTATGATAAATATGGCGACTTCAATGACCAATTTGGGCATCTATATTATAAGGTTCCATTTTCTTATTACCACTTGGTTGTAGAATACCGGTTCACGGGAAAACATCAGCGGGGTGCACCTGATTATACACTGCTTAATAGCGGAGTCATGTTTCATTCTCAGGATCCACGCACGATGCCAAAAGAGCAGGACTGGCCAATTTCCATAGAATTCCAGTTATTAGCTGGTTTAGGCGATGGGAAGCCGCGGCCAACAGGGAATATGTGCTCTCCGGGAACAAAGGTTGTTTATGAGGGTAAGCTGGATGAAAGACATTGCATAGACTCCAAATCGAAAACCTATGAAGGGGATCAATGGGTTAGAGCAGAGCTGATCGTGCTCGGTGACTCCCTGATCACTCACATTATAAATGGAGACACCGTTATGAAATACAGCAAACCGCAAATTGGCGGTGGAGTAGTGGAGAATTATGATCCAAAAATTAAACAGGATGGAAAGCTCCTTAAAAGCGGCTTTATAGCACTTCAAAGCGAGGGCCAGCCAGTAGAATTTCGTAAAGTTGAACTGCTGGACCTTTCAAAGACCAAAGGATTTTAGTCGGCAAGTTTGAATATTTGGTCTAAACTGAAGACGTGGACACCAGGGAGCGCATTAATGGCTGCATTGATCATTGCCTTGGCGACAATCCTGTCTTGAATTGGGCGGTACTTTTTGAATAAACCAAGGGAATTAAAGGCGCTTAACGCTTTGTACCCGAAGGATTCACCAAATCGTGCATGTTCGCGGTTTCCAACCAATAAACTCGGTTGTAATATGTTGATGGTTTTAAAAGGAAGTTTCTTTACGTCATGTTCAAGTTCACCTTTCATTCTTGAATAAAAGATTTTTGAATCCGGGCTTGCAGACGCAGAAGATACAAGCACATACACAGGCACATCGTTATATGCCGCAGCTTCGGCAAACTGGTATTGATAGGTATGGTCGATTTTATATTGTGCCTGCTGGCCGCCGGCCTGTTTTAGCGTCGTGCCCAAGGTGGAGAACAAGATGTCACCCGTTACCAGTACCTGCCAGCTATCCGGTTTATTGAAGTCAATAAGCCGTTCTTCTAATTTGAGGTTCTGTATTCCAAGACTTCGCCTGCCAAAAACACAAACCTTGCTGAACCGCGCATCTTCAAGTAATAGGTGTATAAGCTGTTTACCAACCAGTCCGGTTGCTCCAATTACAATTGCTGTTTTCATGCAGACAATTTACACATTAACCTGCTATTTGCATTTAAGTTCAATAGTCGTTATGAAACTTAATAATACCATCGTATTCAGCTTTAATAAAATTGAGATATTAAGTGTAAAAACAATTATATTTAACATAATCAGTTATTTACCTTCTAAATCTATCTTATGCGCCGCTTTCCCATTTTAACATTTCTATGGCTGCTTCCAATGCTAATGCTTACAGCCATTGCTCATGCACAAAGTTCTTCTATTGGAATCTTTCACAACCAAACAGATGTAGGCCATGTAAAGCTGCCCGGCCAGGCCCGTTATAATTCACAAACCCAGGAATACACGATTTCAGGTGCTGGTTCCAACATCTGGGCTAATAAAGATGAATTTCATTTTGTATGGAGAAAAATAAAAGGCGATTTTATTCTGCGGACACAAGGCGCATTTATTGGTAAAGGGGTAGAGCAACATCGAAAATGGGGCTGGATGGTGCGGAGTTCTTTAGATTCAAACGCGAAACACATCAACGCTGTTGTCCATGGAGATGGGTTAACTTCCATACAATACCGGCCAGAGATCGCCGCTGAAACGAAGGAGATTAAATCAAGCCTTACCTTTGCCGATGTTGTCCAATTAGAAAGAACGGGCAATGTTTACACGATGTCAGTGGCGAAGGATGGACAGACCTTTGTATCTGAAAAAGTTGAGAACCTTGAGCTTGGAGATGACGTTTACGTGGGGCTCTTTGTTTGTTCGCACAACGCAAATGCTATGGAAAAAGCGATATTTAGTAATGTTCGGGTTGTTGTACCGGCTCCGGCAAGTTTGGTGCCTTACCGGAAATATATCGGAAGCAATCTGGAGATCCTGGATATAGCCACGCGAAAGCGAAGGATCATCTACCAGAATCCAGGCTCCATACAGGCACCAAACTGGAACAAGGATGGCCGTTCCCTGATTTACAATTCTGATGGTCAGCTGTATCAATTTGACCTGGCCACGAATGTTCCTGAAGCTTTAAACACTGGTGATGCCAAGCGCAATAACAATGACCATGTGCTTTCTTTTGACGGTAAAATGCTTGCCATAAGTAGTGGGGAAGGTGAAAACGGTGCTTCGGTAGGATATGTTGTGCCGAACACGGGTGGACAGGCGAAAAGAATAACACCCATTGGACCTTCATACATGCACGGCTGGTCGCCAGACGGCAAGTATATTGTGTTTACCGGCCAACGAAATAAGGAATTTGATGTTTATAGGATTCCGGCAACCGGTGGTCCCGAAGTAAGGCTTACCACAGCAAAAGGACTGGATGATGGCCCTGAATATACACCCGACGGCAAATACATTTATTTCAATTCGGTGCGTTCGGGCTTAATGCAGATTTGGCGGATGAAACCAGATGGCAGCGAGCAAACGCAAGTTACAAACGATCAATTTAACAACTGGTTCCCGCACATCTCGCCAGATGGTAAATGGATCGTCTTCATTTCGTTTTTAAAAGAAGAGGTAGAACCAGGTGATCACCCTTTTTATAAGCATGTTTACTTAAGGCTCATGCCTGCGAAAGGCGGGCCGTCAAAAGTTATTGCCTACCTATACGGCGGACAAGGAACAATCAATACACCGTCTTGGTCGCCAGACAGTAAGCAGATTGCTCTAGTAAGCAATACGCAACTGCTATTTTCCATCTTTCCTGGTGGAACCGACACCATGTCTGAAGCAAGTGTGCTGGCCAAACTAGATTTGAATGCCAAGAAATGAACTGAATTTAAGCAATAGTTTATATGGAAGCACAGTTTGAACTGATTCGTGAACAACAGCGGCAAACCTGGAACAAATTCTCTGCAGGCTGGAAGAAGTGGGATGCTGTTACTATGGACTTCTTGCAGCCAATGGGAGATGAAATGGTTCGGATATTGAATTTGAAGGACAATGATCAGGTACTTGATATTGCAACTGGGACCGGAGAACCTGGCTTAACCATCGCCGGCAAGGTTAAAGCTGGCAAAGTAGTCTTAACAGATCTGTCAGAAGACATGTTGCAGATTGCTCGGGAAAATGCTGCCAAACGTCAAATTCCAAATATTGAAACATCGGTATGTGACGTCTGCAGTCTTCCGTTTAAGGATTATACCTTCGATGCGATAAGCTGCCGTTTCGGTTTTATGTTCTTTCCCGATCTGTTGACTGCTTCTAAGGAGATGTTGCGGGTTTTGAAGCCGGGAGGGAAGCTTGCAACTGCAGTCTGGAATGGACCGGAAAAGAATTTCTGGGTGACGGCAATCATGGCTGTGATAAATAGGAATATTGAACTTCCGCCGCCTCTGCCTAATACTCCAAGCATGTTTCGCTGTGCTCAAGATGGAATGATGACCGAATTATTAGTCGATGCAGGTTTTAAAAACATTGCAGTAGAAGTGTTGCCTGGTAAGATTCAAGCTCAAACAATCGATTTATATTGGCAGATGATGAACGAAATTGTACCTCCAATTGCAGCAGCCTTAGCTAATGCTGATGATGCGTTGAAACAAAAAATAAAGAAAGAAGTCTATCAAGTGTTGATTGAGCGGTACCCAAACGGAAATATCGAGAGCGATTCTAGTGCGTTGATCATTTATGCCGAGAAAGAACAATTTAAATGGTAATGGTATTTGAGGACTGAGGCTTTGCCAATGAACTATATTGACATCATTTTGATCCTTGTTGGGTTGTCCTCTATTTTGGCGTGTATCAAACGCGGATTTATCATATCTACGCTTGAGTTGCTCTCCTGGGTAGGCAGCTTAATGTTGGCTTTTCTGGTGAATAGGCCTTTAAGCGATGGTATGGAGAAGATTATACCTGCACTTGGAGTTTGGGCTTCTCCATTAAGTTTTATTGTGACCACAATTATTTTTAAGCTATTTCTGGATCAAGCTTCGAATTGGGTTATTTTCAACTTACCGGAAAAAATTCACAAGAATGTAATCAACAGGTTACTCGGCATTTTGCCAGGAATAATAAATGGCTTGTTGTGGGCCGGATTTATAGGTGCCTTCCTACTACTCTTGCCCTTTTCGAATCTGCTTACCAAGCATGTTCAGGAGAGTAGGCTGGCAAACAGACTAATGGCTGAGGTAGGCTGGTTAGGGCAAAAGTTCTCTGCTGTGTTTTCTAACGCTTTAAACCAAAGCGGTCCGGACGTTTCGTTAAAGGTCGGGGCTGAAGAACCAATAAAGCTGCCCTTTACCGTAAAAAACCCAAACGTTAGGCCTGACCTGGAAGCGGATATGCTGTTGCTGGTGAATAAAGAACGCCTACTGCAGGGCTTACATGCACTTAAACTCGACTCTGAAATGACCGGGGTTGCCAGGAAGCATTCAGTAGATATGTTTAAAAGGGGGTACTTTTCGCATATTACACCGGAAGGAGCTAGTCCCTTTGACCGCATGGCACGAGAACGGGTAACCTTTGTCATTGCGGGGGAGAATCTTGCACTTGCCCAAAGGTTAAGTATTGCTCATAATGGCTTGATGAAATCACCAGGTCATCGTGCTAACATTTTAAACCCTGCATTTGGTAGAATAGGGATAGCCGTATTGGATGGAGGGATCTATGGATTGATGATTACGCAGAACTTTCGAAACTAACGTATCAACAATTTTATAGTTTAATCACCCACTTTTTTGAAATAAACTCTAAATTACCCAGGAATACCAATATAAACCTGAATTACTTAAACAATGAACGATTTTCAAATTAAGAAGTCCGATGTTGAATACGATGCCATCATCGTTGGCTCGGGCGCTGGAGGCGGAATGGCAGGCTATGTGCTTGCTCATGCCGGACAGAAAGTCCTTATGCTTGAAGCCGGTGATTATTTCGATCCAAGAACGGATGCACAACAGTTGAAATGGCCATGGGAGTCACCTAGGCGTGGGGCAAGCAGCACCAGGCCTTTCGGGGATTTCGATGCGGCCTATGGTGGCTGGACGCTTGACGGAGAACCATATACACAGAAAAACGGATCTGAGTTCGCTTGGTTCCGGTCTAGAATGCTAGGTGGGCGTACCAACCACTGGGGAAGGATCTCGTTGCGGATGGGACCTGAAGACTTTCAATGTAAGGACGGACTTACAGACAATTGGCCAATTACATACGA
>JAQBOT010000393.1 GCA_028287885.1 Pedobacter sp. | reverse complement strand
AAACGAGCAAGTGCTGAATTACGTAAAAGCCTTCGGCCCCAACAAAGAACATTACATCAATGCACTTGTGGGAAATACGATCAATACAGTTCTAAATGAAGGAACCAGCGCAAGCGGTACTGGCTTTGCCGGCAACAGCCTGAAGGCAATTTCAGTGGCTGCAACACGCTCTGGTTCCTCCTTCCGTTCTGAATCAAAATTGCTATCCTTCTTTAGTAAAGTCAGCTATACGTACAAAGACAAGTACACACTTGATGGAAGTATCCGGGCAGATGGTTCCTCAAAGTTTGGCTCCAATAAACGCTGGGGATACTTTCCCTCAGGAGGAGTTGCATGGCGTTTGGGGCAGGAAAATGCCATCAAGAACCTGCATATTTTTGACGAGCTGAAGCTTCGTGCCAGCCTTGGTTTATCAGGAAACCAAAACGGCATTGGCGCTTATGCGGCACAAGGACTTTGGTCTTCAGGCGCCAACTACCTTGAGCAGCCAGGGATCGCAGCAACACAGCTGGCCAATCCAGATCTAACCTGGGAGACCACCCGCCAATTTAATGTGGGCGCCGAATTTGGTTTCTTCAAAAACCGCCTTAGCATTATAGCCGATTACTACAATAAATATACTTACGACTTGCTGCTTAATGTCCCTGTACCTTACCGTTCCGGCTTCGCCTCCTACCTTCAAAATTACGGCGCAGTACGAAACAAGGGATTTGAACTTGGTATAACCACAACCAATATTCAATCAAACGCATTTCACTGGACAAGCAGTTTCAACATTTCATTCAATAACAATAAAATAGAGAAACTGGCATCAGACATCAGCATGGGCGCATCTGGCCGGAACATTTCTATTTTAAAACAAGGATTTCCGGTTAACTCCTTCCAATTGTACAAACAACTTTATGTAGATCCACAAACTGGAAATGCCGTTTATGATGACGTTAACAAGGATGGAATAATCACCTCCGCAGATCGTCAAATTGTTGGCAATGCGATGCCGAAATACACAGGCGGCTTAATCAACAACCTAACCTATAAGGCATTCGACTTTAGCTTCTTCTTCTATTTCCAACAAGGAAACAAAATTATGAACATGAACGACTTCTTTATGGTTCACGGTGGTACACAAGCAAACATTGGCTTTCTGCCCCGTCAGCTGGACCGCTGGCAAAACCCAGGCGACGTTACTGACATTCCAAGATTAACCACATACAGCGGCAATCCAACTCAAAATGGTGGCGCAGCCAACAACTATGGTGGTAATGTGGCCAGTCTAAGTTCGAGGTATCTGCAGGATGGATCCTTTCTACGCCTAAAGACAATTACGCTCGGCTACACGCTGGCTCCTAATGCTTCAAAGAAGATCGGCATCAGTAAATTTCGCTTATATGCACAAGCAACCAACTTGCTGACTTTTACCAAGTACGATGGACTAGATCCCGAAGTAAGTTCTCAAAGCAACAACCAAAATACTGCAGGCTATGATTGGGCGACTGTTCCGCAGCCGAAGACTTTCCAGATTGGAGCAAGCCTAACTTTTTAAACTTTAACAAAAGACGAAATGAAAGCAACATACATAAGAACCAGCTTCCTGGTTGCGGCACTATTCCTAACCGCATCCTGCAAAAAATATTTGGAGGAACAGCCGAACAATGCGCTGCCAACTGAAAGCTCCATCACGGATGCAAACACGGCAAAAGCAGCAATCATTGGTGCATACGACCGTCTGCAAGGATACTACGCCTCCAGCTATCCTACGTTGGGAACAATAACGACAGACAATGTAATCTTTAACGGAACCCTTAGTGAATACTTGCAACTCGATCAGAATGCCATTCCAACAGACAATGTCATTACGGTTTCCGCTTACCAGGGCATCTACCGGGCAATCAATTCGGCAAATAGCGTCATCGCTGCTGTTCCTCAAATCAGCGACCCGCTGCTCATCCAGGCAGACAAGGATAAGATTGTTGGCGAAGCCTATTTCATCAGAGCTTTGTGCTATTTTGATCTTGCGAGAGGCTGGGGAGGCGTTCAGTTGCAACTGCAACCTACAACAGACCTGAACGGCCTCAAAGGTGTCAAGCGAAGCACCTTAGAACAAACCTACGACCAGGTATTGGCAGACTTGGTTCAGGCAGAACAACTACTTCCTGAAGATCCGACTACGAGAAACCGAGCCCAAAAAAGTACGGCCAGGGCTTTAAGGGCGAGGCTACACCTTTACCGTAAACAATGGGCAGATGCCGAAAACTATGCTACTCAAGTGATCAGCAACACAAAGTATGCCTTGGTAAAGCCTTATAAAGCATTTTTCACCGCCCCCTTTCAAACTACCGAGTCGGTTCTTGAACTGGCTTACTCCGTAAACGACCGCAACTCGTACTGGAATCTTTGGTACCCGAGTTCCTCTGGGGGGCAGTTCACTTTAAAGCCCTCGGATGCGCTGGTTGCTAAACTAACCAACCCAACGGTGGGTGGATCGCGCAACAGCCTTATTGCAGGCACTGCGCCAACCATTTATGGCGTACTATACAATACGACTGCATCCAGCTCAGACCCATCCTACCTGATCCGCATTTCTGAGCTTTATCTTATCCGTGCAGAAGCACGCGCCCATTTAAATGATTTAATTGGAGCAGCAGCTGATCTGAATACCATTCGAGCCAGAGCTGATGTCCCAGCAACAACTGCGGCGACTCAAGACGAGCTTCTTCAAGCCATTGAGGACGAAAATGCAATTGAATTTGCCTTTGAAGCACACCGTTGGTTTGATTTGGTTCGTACCGAACGTGCAGGTGCAGTTCTCGGAATAACCAACAAAAACTTCTGGCTTTTCCCAATTCCATATTCCGACGTACTATCGGATCCAGATGTAACACAAAACCCAGGCTACTAATTCCATTTATATCAAAAACATGAAGGCATTAACCAAAACGTCCACAATTCTACTGCTCATTTCCCTTTTCTCAACTACGCTGAGCTTTGGCCAAACGAGCTATTTTTTTCCAAAAGCCACATCCCTGGATGCAAAGATTCCAACACCTGAGCAATTTCTAGGCTATCCCATAGGGACCTATTTTACACGTCAGGAACAAGTCAATGCCTACTTCCGGGAACTGGCGAAGCATTCTGATCGTGTTCACGTCCAAAGCCTGGGTAAAACCTATGAGCAGCGAGAGCAGATTGTCGTTTCAATTACCTCAGCAGCCAACTATGGCAACCTCGATCAGATTCGAAAAGAACATCTAAACCAGATTGACCCATCCAAGCCGGTATTAAGCAGCAACGCACCGGTGATCATTGATCTGGGCTACGGGGTTCATGGTAATGAATCATCAAGTACCGAAACAAGCATGCTGGCGGGATATTACCTGGCAGCAAGTAACGATGCAGAAACGCAGAAATGGCTTACAGAGGCAGTCATTTTTATCGATCCATGCCTCAATCCGGATGGGCGCGACCGTGCGGCGAACTGGCACAATGCTTACCACTCCTTTCCTGCTGTCGGCGATCCTATCGACAAGGAACATCAGGAGGGTTGGCCAAATGGGCGTACCAACCACTACTTTACAGATCTAAACCGCGATTGGCTCAACCTGGTGCAGGTAGAAAGCCGTAACCGCCTTGCATTTTTTCATCAATGGTATCCGAATGTGCAGATCGATTTCCATGAGCAAGGGACAAATGCCACTTACTATTTCGAACCAACTCCGAAAAGCCATGAAAGCCCAATCGTGCCACAGTTCTTATACGAGTTCCAGGTGATTTTAGCTAAATACAATGCACAGGCCCTTGATGAGATAGGTTCCTTATACTTTACTAAAGAGAATTACGACAACCTTTCGCCGATCTACGGATCCACTTACCCCAAATTCTTCGGTTCAGTTGCAGCAACTTTCGAGCAGGCAAGTTCCAGAGGAATCCTCCAGGAATCTACAAACGGCCCATTGACATTTGCGTTTACTATCCGCAATCACCTGGCAACAAGCTTCTCAACCATCCGCGGCGCAGTTGCAGAAAAAACTGGACTGTTTAAAGTTCAAAAGGACTTTTTCAAGTATGCGCTGGAACAAGGGAAAAAAAACCCAGCTAAAGCATTTGTGTTTGGAGACAGTACCGATGTGAATCTGACGCAGAAGTTCCTTGGTTTGCTGCTGCAACACCATGTCCAAGTATTTAAAGTCGAAAAGAAAATCAGCCAGGATGGCAAGACCTTTGAACAGGGAACATCCTATATCGTTCCTTCTGCGCAGCCAAATTTCCTATTAGTTCACTCAATATTTGAAGAAAATGCTTTAAAAGACAGCATCTTTTATGACAATACGGGCTGGAGCATTATTCATGCTTACGGATTAAAATATGCAAAGATTAACGGCAGTTACTCCAAAGGGGATGCTGTAACCGCGCTGCTTCCTGAAAGTAATGGAGTTGGAGCAAAATCGACTTACGCATACCTAATTAATTCAGGTGATTACAACTACACAAAGGCCCTTTACAAACTACAACTTAAGAACGTTAATGTTAAAGCCGCATTCAAGCCATTCATTGCAAACACATCTTCAGGTAAAAAGTCCTATTTAACCGGTGCCCTGGTCATTCCTGTAACTGGACAAACTATCCCAGCTGATTCCCTTTATGCGATATTAACAGAAGTGGCAAAAAATAGCAATGTAAATATTTCAAGTGTCAGCAGCGGCTTTAGTGCGGGCGGTATAGATCTTGGAAGCAGCAACATTAGAGGGCTCCGGAAACCTGAAGTCGCTGTGGCGTTCGGACAAGGAGTTACCGCTTCTGAAGCGGGCCAAGTTTGGTTCCTGTTGAACCAACAGCTGGATATGCCGGTATCGAAGATAGATCTGACTAATTTTCCACGCGCCTCGCTAAATCGCTATACAACCATTGTGCTCCCGGGCGGAAATTACAGCAGCCTGGATAAATCAACAGTAGACCGCATTAAAAACTGGGT
>JAQBOT010000362.1 GCA_028287885.1 Pedobacter sp. | reverse complement strand
GAAAACGACATACTGTACACAGACTGCTATAAAGCTCGTGCAAACAGAACCGGATATTATACTGCCTACCAGTCACATCAGTATTATAACAAAGCATACCAAAAACATCACGTACAGAAGCGAAGCTGGATGTTTTGGAAGAATTAAGTAAGTGACACTCTTTGGGAAGTGGGACAAGCAAATATTACTTCGGCAACCTTTTAAATAATCCAATATCCTAAATGCATAGAAGCACCCTTTTTCTTACGTTAGAAACTTTCAGTCAAACTGGGGGCATACAAAAAGTATGTAGGGCGTTAGCAAGAGCAATGGAAGAGTTACCAGATACCCTAACCATGTATTCTTTATGCGATGCTGATAGTGACCTGATGGATAAATATGTTAGTAAGGATCACTTTAAAGGCTTTAGAGGAAGAAAACTTTTATTTTTCTTTTGGGCAATTGCCGCCGGTATTAAACACAAAACCACCGTACTCGCCCATATAAACTTATTGCCAGTTGCATGTGTGCTGAAGTTTTGCTTTCCTTCAAGGAGAATAGTAATGTTGGCCCACGGCATTGAGGTCTGGAGAGCTTTAACAAAGCACCAAAGGCGGTTTCTGAATAAACATGCAGAAATTTGGGCTGTGAGCGAATTTACCAGGAAGCAGTTAATAAGAGTCAATGATATAGATCCAGAGAAGATAATTGTATTACCTAACTGTCTAGATCCTTTCTTTTCAGTTCCTACTATCAGGGTAAAGCCTGCCTCACTTGTTAGCCGTTATCATATTACTGTCGGGCAACCAATCTTAATGACACTCTGCAGGCTTTCAGCGTTCGAGCAAAAGAAAGGCTACGATCTTGTCATTAACTGCATTCCCTTATTGTTGAAACAGCAACCTACATTGAAGTACATGATTGTGGGACCTTATGATGATTTTGAGAAACAAAGACTCGATCAGCTTGTCTACAAATTAAACTTGGGCAAGCATGTTTTCATTGTCGGCTTTGTCCCAGAAGATGAGCTAATTGAACATTTTCTCTTAGCAGACGTCTTCATTATGCCTAGCCAGAAAGAAGGTTTTGGGCTTGTACTGTTAGAGGCAGCCGCATGTGGATGCAAAGTCATTGCAGGCAATCGGGACGGCAGCGGGGATGCACTACTTGGAGGAAAGTTGGGATGTTTAGTTGATCCAGAATCTTCCGATCAAATCTTAGAAGCTTTACAAGCTGCCCTTAGAGATACTCCCATTGGAGATTCTTCAGAAGTTCAAAGACTAGCACTAAGTTCATTCGGGTTTTCAGTTTACAAAAATAATGTTAGAACGCTACTTACATGAAAAGACTTGCTATAGTGACTACCCACCCAATTCAATACTATGCACCAGTATTTCAACTTATGGCAGAGAAAATAGCGTTAAAGGTGTTTTACACCGGAGGTAACAAGGGATTTAATGACTACGACCGAAAGTTTGGAAAACAAGTTTGCTGGGATATCCCTCTCTTGGAGGGCTACGAATATGAATTTTTAGACAACATCTCCTTGTTCCCGGGCTCACATCATTTCTTCGGCGTGGTCAACAGTAATGCAGTTACCAGAATAAAGAAATTTGAACCCTCAGCTATTTTAATTTATGGTTGGGCTTGTTTAAGCCATATCAACCTTCTAAGATCTTTTCATGGAAAGATTCAAATCCTATTCCGCGGTGACTCCAAGCTTGTTGACGACTTGCCTTTTTTTAGATCGTTAGTCAAGAGCATCTTATTGAAGTGGATTTACAAACATGTAGATATTGCGTTGTATGTCGGCACTGAAAATAGAGCTTACTTCAAGCGATTTGGCTTAAAAGAATCTCAGCTTGTGTTTGCCCCTCATGCAATCGACAATCTCAGATTTCAAGAAGATAATAGGATTGAGTCAAATGAACTGCGAAGTACCCTTGGCATCCATCCCGTCGATATTGTAGTCCTATTTGCTGGTAAAGTCAACGATCTTAAAAATCCGAGAATCCTATTGGAGGCATTTTGCCAGATCAACCATCCGAATGCTCATTTAGTGATTGTCGGCAGTGGAGATTCCTTGCTGGATCTAAAAAATCTAAAAGCTAGTGAGGCCGCAATGAAAATTCACTTCCTACCTTTCCAAAATCAGCAGCAAATGCCTTCGGTTTATCAAGCCTGTGACTTGTTTTGCATTCCCACGAAGTATCCTGGAGAAACCTGGGGCTTGGCGGTCAATGAAGCAATGGCTGCCGGGAAAGCGATACTATGCTCTAACCAGGTGGGATCCGCGATTGATCTGGTCTGTGAAAAGAACGGTCAGGTATTCAAAAGCGAAGATCTTCCAGACTTAAAACAGAAACTTTCACACCTGCTCAAGGATAAAAGTAGACTCACAGAGCTAGGAGAAAATTCAAGAAAGAAAATCTCTACCTGGAGTATAGAAAATCAAGTAAACCAGACTCTAGCTCATGTTTGAAGATATGCACCGTCTATCCGGCACAAAGCAGAAGCTAATTATTTCCGTATTCTTGCCCTGGGTATTGTCAATGCTCTTTGGAGGCTCGCCTTTAATTTCATTTAACATTGCCTGGCTAGGTTCCTTCTTTATTTTCTACTGCAGCATCCTTTCTCCAATCCGTTGTGTGTCTACAGACGCCTCAAATAGCAAAAGAGCCATGCGGCCAATTGTTTTGCTCCAATTGGTCTTCGCGGGCTTCATGTGCAGCACATCTATATTCTACTTTCTTGACCATCTAGGCTATGAATTCTTCACAGATGTAAATCGGCGAAACTTCGTTGTAAATACAACCACGTATCAACTTGCAAATTGTCAAAGATATTATGTTCTTGCTCATGCCTGTTTAGTAGCTGGCTTAGTCATTGCCAGTCGGCAACAAATCACGGTTTCCTATGTGCTTAGTAGAAAGAGCGACTCGGCATTGATTAAGGCTAGTGTAATCTCATTTATGGTTAGCGTGCTTTTAAGCAAGCTGCCTGCCTTTGTGCAATTCTCGCTGATGCTCCGCTATGTTGCAGAGTTCGGTGCCACGCTGATTCTTGTAAAGGGACTTCATGGAAAGAATGTGAGAATGGTCCTTTTTGGTGGCGGATTTTTCTTGTACAATCTTTTGAGCTCAAGCCTAACTGGATACAAAGAGGGAGTCATTATAAAAGTGATAATACTCTTTTTTATACTACTGCCATATTACAAAAAGCAAGTTTTGGCTTTATGCTTACCTACTATGTTGATTTTGTTTTACATCCTACCTACGCTCGCTACTACCATCCGGGCGAATGTTTGGACTGGCGATGCTACATCAGAACAAGCAAGAAACGTAGTTTACCAAACCCTAATATCCGCGGATCCTCTTGATGAGATCAGCAACACCAACTGGATATTCCTGGAAGATAGATTTAGTGAAATAGGAATGTTTACGCAATACGTCAGCTTCGTACCGTTTCAGCACGATTACTACACATCTGAAATCTTAGGAAACAGTCTCGCTGCCTTAATCCCTAGAGCCTTATGGGAAAACAAACCTGATACAGAAAAGCTTTCAATGCAGCGTGTCTATGACTCTGGAGTTGTGAATAGATTATCGGATGTGTCCGCCAAAACTAGACCAATCGTCGACGGGTACTTAGCAGGAGGAACAGTAGGAATATGCATCGTTATGCTGGTTTATGGTTTAACTGCTCAAGCCATATGCAATCAAGCAGAGCGTATGTTTGGAGGGTATGAAACCGGATGCATAATCGTCTTCAACGGAATCTTTCAGCAACTATGGCGGGGTAACAATTTGGAGTTCCTCATCAATAATGTTTTCTACGGATATCTTCTAATGCTTTTCCTTTTTCAAGTTCTAAAAAGGTTTGATGTTCTTTCACCGGTTGAACCACAGGACCAATGAAATTAATACACGTATGTCCATCCTATAAACCAGCTTATACCTATGGCGGGCCAACAGTATCTATTTCCATGCTATGTGAACAGCTCCAAGCCGCGAACATGCAGCCTTTTGTACTAACCACTACTGGAAATGGTATACACGAGCTGAAGGTGGAAACCAATTCCATTTCCATTGTTGATGGTGTGTCCGTGCGCTATTGTGCGAGATTAACAAAAGACCATAGTCATTTCTCTCCAGCTTTATGCCTGCAACTCTTTCAATACATTAGAAAAGCAAAAAGATCTGGTCAAAAACTGATCCTACATATTCATTCCTGGTGGAACTTGGTAGCAATACTAGGCTGCCTTATCGCACGCCTCCATAATATAACTACGGTAATTTCTCCCCGCGGGATGCTAACAGACTATAGCTTCCGACACAATAAGGGTTTTACCAAGCGCTGCATACATGTATTGCTTGGAATGTGGCTTTTAAACGGATGTGTCGTTCACGCAACAAGCGAGAAGGAAA
>JAQBOT010000033.1 GCA_028287885.1 Pedobacter sp. | reverse complement strand
TAACCGGACTAGAATGTACTGTATAGTTATCTTACTTGTACTGTAACGTGGGTAGATTAGCTGTTAATTGCTTTAACGCCTGGAAGCTCTTTACCTTCCATATATTCAAGGAGTGCTCCACCACCAGTAGAGACATAACTTACCTGGTCTTCTAAGCCAAATTTGGCGATTGCTGCAGCAGAATCACCACCTCCAATTAAAGAGAATGCAGCGTTGTCTTTGGTCGCAGCGACAACGGCGTCTGCTACGGCACGTGTACCATGCTCGAAATTAGCCATTTCAAACACACCCATTGGACCATTCCAAAGAAGTGTTTTTGAATTCTTTATTGTTTCACTGAATAGTGCAATGGTTTTCGGACCGATGTCAAGACCCATCCAATCAGCAGGGATCTTTCCTGTTTCAACCGTATCTGTTTGTGCATCATTGGCAAACTTGTCGGCTATTACTGTATCCAAGGGAAGTATTAAATTAACTCCTTTGGCTTTTGCTTTTTCAACTAACTGCAAACACAGCTCCATCAGATCTGCCTCTAAAAGGGACGTTCCAATTTCGCCACCCTGCGCCTTAGCGAAAGTATATGCCATACCGCCGCCTATGATAAGGTTGTCAACTTTTGCAAGTAGGCTTTCAATTAACAAGATCTTGTCGGAAACCTTAGCCCCTCCCATGATTGCTGTAAATGGCTTTTCAGCACCGAAATTTACTTTCTCTGCGTTCTTCAACTCTTCAGCCATCAGGTAACCGAAGTACTTTTCGACTGGAAAGAACTGAGCAATTACTGCTGTTGAAGCATGTGCCCTATGGGCAGTACCAAAGGCGTCATTAACATATACATTACCCAACTTAGAAAGCTTTTCAGCAAATGCCTGGTCACCTTTCTCTTCTTCCTTATAAAAGCGCAGATTTTCAAGCAGTAGCACCTGCCCTGGTTTTAGGTTTTCAGCCATTTTCTCGGCTTGTTCAGAAACACAATCGTCTGCAAATTTAACCTCCTGATCCAGCATTCGGGATAGGTCACCAACAATATGTTTTAGGGAAAATGCAGGATCCGGGCCACCTTTAGGACGCCCTAGGTGGGACATCAGAACAACAGAGCCACCATCGTTTAAAATTTTATTGATCGTAGGTAGGGCGGCGCGCATCCTTTTGTCGTCTGTTATTGCAAAATCCTTATCTAAAGGGACATTGAAGTCGACTCTTACTAATGCTTTTTTATCCTTGAAATTGCATTGATCTACTGTCTTCATAGGTTATTGAATTTGTATTGACATATTAAAATGTGGACCGATTCCGGGTACTATAAATTCATCCGAAACGACCATAAAGTTTAGCTTTTTATAAAACCCTAATGCAGTTGAGCGTGCATTACACCAAAGATAGGATATACCTTCATTTCGCAAATGATTAATTGCAAATTGAATGAGTTGAGTGCCGTATCCTTTACCATGATAATTTGGGTGGGTTGCCATGCCTCTTAAGCGATAACCACCATGACCTAGTTCTGAATAATCTTCGGGAAAAAATGTAGCTATGCTTACCAATTTGTCGTCTACAAACGCGCCCAGGTGAAAACCCTGGCTATCGGTCTCGAAAACACATTCTTCAAGCGGTAAATTATTCCGGAGAACGGCACTCCTCAATGGTAAAGTTTCACCGGCTAAAATCTGCTTAACCATTGCGTTCTGCAATTTTCATTACAAGATCTACAAGTCGCGAGGAATATCCAGTCTCATTATCGTACCATCCAACAACTTTGACCATGTCGCCTACGATAGACGTGAGTTTGGAATCAAAAATACAAGAATGTGTATTGTGCAGGATATCTGCAGAAACAATCGGATCTTCTGTATATTCCAAAATGTCATGCATTCCGATCCGCGAAGCACGTTCAAATGCAGCATTGATTTCTTCTACCGTTGTCGTGTTTTTCAATATGCAGGTTAGGTCGGTCAATGATCCATTTAAAACGGGGACACGAATTCCAGCGCCACCTAGTTTACCATCTAAGTGGGGAAATATATTTGTTACTGCTTTAGCTGCACCTGTAGTTGTCGGAATTATTGAAGCTGAGGCTGCTCTTGCTCTACGAAGATCCTTATGGGGGGCATCATGTAAACTTTGATCTCCTGTCATGGAATGGATTGTCGTTATGTATCCTTCCTGAATACCCCAATTATCATCCAAAACCTTCATCATAGGCGCAACGTTATTGGTTGTACAAGATGCATTCGAGAGAATTGGTGACGTTAGGTCAACTTGACTATCATTGACCCCTAAGACAACGACTGGGATGTCCTTATCTGCTGATGGTGCTGAAATCAATACTTGTTTTGCACCGGCAGTCAAGTGCAATTCTGCGCCTGCTTTTGAAGTAAAGTGACCGGTTGATTCAAGAACAAGATCTACATTCAAGTTTTTCCAAGGCAGATCTTCAGGGTTCTGAAGGGCAAAGATTCGGATACTTTTTTTATTTATAATCAAGGTGTGGTCTGTATAACTTACCTCTCCTTTAAAGCCTCCATGCACAGAATCATATTTAAAAAGATGTGCTAAGGTTGAAGGATCTGTTAAGTCATTTATGGCTACTATGTTTAAGTTATTCTCAATAGCTATCCGCATGAAATTACGACCAATTCGTCCAAAGCCGTTTATTGCAATATTCATTTTCTATTCTTTATTTGGGTAAAAATACCATTATCTGACATGAAAGTGAATATATGTTCTTTTATTTTCATTTCTACACAACTGACAGCCCTCAAAGGAACTGTTTAAGTTTTCGCAATTTCTTCAATGTCAATGCCATTAAGGGGTTTGGAAGCTTGTGGCTCGTGATTGCCTTATAATCGTAGCGCATTGCACGGTAGACTTTGACGAACGATCCATTGCTCATTCCTCCGGTACGCATATTCACAAATAACCTATCCAAAAAAACTGCTTTCAACCGGTGTGTATACAAGAATCTTAAGATGAGTTCATAGTCGGCAGCTGAGCCAAGATCAACCGCATAACAGCCATAAAGATCAAAGTATTTCCGTTTGATAAACAAGGTTGGGTGCGCTGGCATCCAACCTCTTTCAAAGTCTTCCAAGTTTACAGTTCTCGACAGCCACTTTCTCGAAATTATAGCTGTGTTTTCTCTGTTTACATAATTTAAATTGCCATATACTGCATCGCTGTTGTGCTCAACCAGACATTGAACAAGTTCCCTAATTACAAGTCCATCCACCAGGTAATCGTCGGCATTTAAAATGCCTACAATGTCTCCTGAAGCCATCGCTATTCCTTTGTTAAGCGCAGCATACATACAGCTATCAGGTTCAGAAACATAATAACTAATGTGCCTCAGATATTTTGCAATAATACCAGGTGTACCATCGGTGGAAGATCCATCGATCACAATGTATTCTATGTCCGAATAAAGTTGAGAAATAACGGACTGAATGCAGTGCTCTATGTACTCCTTACAGTTGTAAACTACGGTAATGATGCTAACTTTCAAATCCGGTTCTATCGTTTAGTGTAATTACTAAGTTGTATAAAATAAATTATTAACTATTTATATAATTGTTTCATATTAAAGTAATGACTTCAACCACATATAAACTATTAGGATGTTTGCTGATGTTCTGCGCGGCTGTGTTTTCGCTTGGCGGATGTGCTTACAAAAGCAGAAACTCAATCTTAAGAACACCTTTTGATACAGATACAATTAGAAATGTTTTTATAACTAATTCTAAAAGTGATACTGCGGGATATTATAACACGATTAAGCCCGAGGATGAACTTGCAATATCTGACTTACAAGATATTGGGCTTTTAATTAGGACCGAAAAAGAAACGTACAGCCAGCGAAAGGATTCCTATGCAATCTTCAAAGTGA
This sequence comes from Pedobacter sp., assembly GCA_028287885.1. Classification (GTDB taxonomy): domain Bacteria; phylum Bacteroidota; class Bacteroidia; order Sphingobacteriales; family Sphingobacteriaceae; genus Pedobacter. The sequence continues at coordinate 64 of JAQBOT010000033.1, read as the reverse complement.
ACCTGCAAGGCTTTATCAGTCTGCCATTACTTGGACAGGTCAAGGTAGCTGGCTTGAACAGATC
>JAQBOT010000348.1 GCA_028287885.1 Pedobacter sp. | reverse complement strand
GTTCCTTGTACCAATCCATGATCAGTTCTTCGTGAAGTTCGTAATATTGGGACTTCAGCGTGAGCTGATCATCTTCAATAACGCATAGCGGTTCAAGGCCAATGTTGCTGCATTTCTTCAAAAAGGTCTTTGTAGGCTTACCATTTAAATCGAGTTTGGTATACTGGTCATCATCGCAAAGGAATAAAACTGTAAACATAGAGTCAGGCAATTAATTTTGTTATGAAATTTGTTTTTCCTTGTACGCTTATGTAAATATTGTAAAGTGTTAAAGCGCAATCACATACCCTAAATGAGAAATTTGATGCGCTTTTGATTCCCGTTATTACCTAAAGAACCTCTTTAATGCAGGTATTTCATTTACAATCCTTTACATTCGCAAATACGTGTACTGTAAGGCAAATATCAATCCTATAAATTTTTTCGATGACTATGCGGCAGGACTGCTCGGCCAGAGGTAATAAAAAAAGCAGCTAAACGACCAGAGATCTGGGGTTTAGCTGCTTTTATATGTTAGTAGAACTAAGTGTTATGGTTAAACCACTTCATTCTCATTCATTCGGAACATGGTTTGCGCCTTTTGCATAGGTGAAATGACGCCGCGCTGGTATATACTGCTTGAGTTCTTCTTAATTTCTTTTTGCAAACGAATTTGCATGTAGTGGATCACGCGTTCCCTTTGGATTTCCCCTCTTTCTTTCACTTTCGTCAAAAGCTTCAGGGAAGCTGCAGCCATCAGGCCGCCAATGGCGAATAAGAAGCCCCAGCCATGCAAATTGATGATTTCTAAGGTACGTATACCTTCGGCACTTTTAACCTGCATGTTCCATACAAGTTCCTGAGTTGACAATGTATCCGCAAGTAGCCCTGCGATGATGGGGGAGATGGCAGAGAAGAATGCAACAACCATATTTAACGACGACATATAGGCCATAGCTTCTCTTCGAGGCGCCAGCTTCATGCCGATATTATTTAGTGCAAGGTTAATTCCCCCGGTAGCGGTACCACTGACTATACTGATTACAGCAAGTATGATTATTCCATAAATTTTGTTGTCTGGGACAGCAGCGTACATCCAGGCAAGGATACAGGCAATATAAATAGGTGCACAAATGTTGATGATGGTTTTGTTGCTAAAACGATCGGTGTACTTGCCCAAGGTTTTTATAGTAAAGATGTTGCTGATTTGTGCGAGTATGGTGAGGCCGATTACGTAAGATAGTGGAAGGCCCATAGTCTTCATTAAGAAAACGGTGAAGAATGGAACGGCCATGTTCAGCGAAAATGCCCAGGCTGCATTGAAGATCAACAAATTTTTAAAATTCTTATCGCCAAGTGGCTTTTTGAATTGACTAAAAACATTTTCCTGAACGGGTATAGGTGTAGGTTCCGGAGCCTTTGCCAACCAATAAACACCGAGCAAACCAACCAAGCCGCCTGTAACAAATATGGCATAGTATGAAAAGGTAAGGTAGTCGGCGTAGTTGGCTTTTATGTAGTCGATAGAGAAAGACATAGCCAATCCCATGAGAGCGCTTAATATAGTGACCAACTTGGTACGATTTGAGAAGAAACTTCCTAATCGTTTTTCAGGAATAAGATCCTTTACCCATGCGTTCCAGCTTGCACCTGCAAGGGAGCCAAAGAAATAATGTACAAACAAGATTGCAAGTAGTAATTTTAGGCCTAGTTCCGTAGAGAACATGAATGGTAAAAAAGCTGCAAACAACATAGGAAAGCGGCCCAAAAATGAACTGATCACTGCAACTGCACGTCTATTGTTGTATCGCTGAACCAACCAAATGGAAAGCAATTGAAAAATGTTGGTTAGGATGGGCAAGCTTGCTAACAGTCCAATCTGAAAATTGGATGCACCCAGGTGCAAGGCCATGGCTGTGATAAATGCACCTCCAGATAGATTAACCATTGCCTCGCCGGCAAGACTGTCTTTCAGAATCGCTTTTTCTCCTAATGCAACTTGGGTTTCAGTTAAAACCTCGGAGGTGGTAAAGTTCATTGTAGTAATTATTGTAGGATTGTTTGGGTGTTGAATTTGGAGTTTAGTGGTTGCTTTTGGTTGTAAGAATCTTGGTTACTTAGTATAGCGTACTTTCCACAAATATTTAAGCAAAAGTACGTGTTTTTGTGATTGCGCAAAATATATTGTTAAATTATTTAAATGTTTTTTATGTCATAATTATAGCCTCAGCTCTACGTTCAGACGAGTTTTGACGTATAAATACCTGGTAGCTAGCATTGCGGCGTAAAATACGGTGTTTATTTGTTCCTGATCTTTGACTTAAAATGAAAATGATGCCTACAAACTAGCCGAGATGGGTAAAGGTGTTTTTCTTTTTTCAAGATTATTATATAGAGGGCTAATTCAAGCCGAATAGAATATTATTAGCGAAACTTTCATTAGATTTAAGTAGGAGTCAAATCTCTTAGTTGCATGAAATAATTAAGCTCCAGGATGATTGATTACCGAACTATGAGAACCCAAAAACGCCAATAACCTAAAACCGCATATTTATGAAAACACTAAAATTTTTATTCACCCTGTCTGCTTTAATCAGTCTGATGGGATGTGCCTTTGCTCAAGAGACATCAAGCAACACCATTGCCGATTGGGAACGAGCGAAAACTTACACCAAAGAATATCTGGATGTAATGCCGGAGGCAGGATATGCGTTGAAACCGACGCCGGAGATGCGCTCCTTCGCAGAGCAAATGTTGCATTTGACGGATGCGAACTACGGATTTGCATCTGCTACTATCGGCGAAAAGAGCCCTTACACCCAGGGTGAAATGGAGAAATCAACCGACAAGTCTAAAGCAAATGTAACAAAGCAGGTTCTAGCAAGTTATGATTACGTAATTCAGTGCATAAGGAAACTGACCCCTGCGCAGATGAAGGAGAGTATTAAACTTTTCGACCAGTTTCAGATGAGTAGATCAGCTGCTTTCGCAAAAGATTTCGAACACCA
>JAQBOT010000334.1 GCA_028287885.1 Pedobacter sp. | reverse complement strand
CAGATATAACGCATTTTTCTTTTTCATTATCTTCTTTACAGTTGCGCTTGTTCTTACGGTCAAAAACAATGTGTATCAGAAAAGTGCAACCGTTAACTCAACCAATGAGGTTGTTGGCAAGGCATATGAAAATCTGAACGTTTTGACGAAGTATGCCAACCTTGGACAGGTAAATGATAGTCTGGCAAAGGAAAACGCTAAACTCTCTTCGCAGATTTTTGCGATGAATCACCGGGACACAGCGGAGAACACTGTGGTTGTTGATACGGTTACAAATTATCAGTACACGTACCTTGCAGCGCGTGTGATCAAAAATTCCATTACACTGAGGAACAACATTATTACAATAAATAAAGGTGCAGCTGATGGCATACAAGCCGGTATGGCTGTTATATCTGCAGGTAAAGGTGTTGTGGGATTTGTACGTGACGTTTCTTTGCACCTCGCAACCATTCAATCTTTGTTGCATAAAGACACCAAAATAAGTGTAAACATCAAGAAGAATAATGCTTTGGGTTCTTTGGTTTGGGGTGAACGGAATCTTGACTTCAGGAAAGCCTATGTTAAAGATATACCAAATCAATATAAAATCAATCTCAAGGATACGATTGTAACTTCTGGCTTTGGCTCCTTCCCTCCGGGCATTTTGGTTGGCCGAATAAGCAATACCGGAATTGCAACAGGGGATAACTTCCTGACATTACAAATTGATTTGTTCAACGACTTCAGCAGCCTGCAATACGTTTATGTCATTAAAGACAAGTTTGCAATTGAAGAAAAGGCCTTAGAAGCAAAAATTCCACATGAATAGCAGACTTATAGTAATAAACATAGTAAGGTGGTTTATCCTACTTTTTATTCAGGTTATCTTATTGAGGAATCTGGGTTTCTATAATCTAGCGACCCCTTTTTTATACGTTCTATTTTTGCTCCTGTTGCCCTTTAACGCGCCAAATCTGCTGCTTTACTTAATTGCCTTTGCTACGGGACTAACACTTGATGCCTTTTATGATACTATCGGAGTACATACTGCAGCTTGCGTTACCCTCATTTATGTACGGATACTATTCATCACAGTGAGTGTGAACCGCGACAACTTTGATGAGCCTGAGCCAACCTTGGGCAACATGGGATTTAAATGGTTTTCTATTTATGCATTACTATGTATCTTTGCACATCATGTTGTGCTTTTCCTTTTGGAAGCCTTCAAGTTAACGGAAATCTCATACACCCTGTTGAGGTGTTTAAGCAGTGGTGTTTGCACCCTGGTTGCCGTTTTGGTGGTAGAGTTTATCTTTTATAATAGAAAATTACGCTGATGGACAGTTTGTTTGATAGGAAATATACCATTCAGGGACTATTTCTTGTTGTATGTCTAATTTTGCTTTCCAAGCTCTTTTATATTCAAGTTGTGGATGACAGGTATTTTGTCTCTGCTGAAACGAATGTACTGAGGAAGATCTATACGTTTCCGGCACGTGGCGTTATCTTTGACAGAAAAGGAAAAGTATTGGTTCAGAACGAACCTGTATATGACCTTTTGGTTATACCGAACCAGGTTAAAGCTTTCGATACGCTTGAACTGTGCAATACGATCGGCATAGATATGAAAGGCTTTTACAAACGCTTCCATAAGGCAACGATACAATCCCGCTACCAACCATCTATTTTCGAAAAGCAGCTATCCGTTCAGATCTATGCTTCCTTACAGGAGAAGCTTTCCAGGTTTCCTGGATTCCTGGTTCAAAACAGAACAATCAGGCATTATCCAGACAGCGTTGCCGGACAGTTTTTTGGTTATGTGAAGGAGGTTACTCAGAAAGATATTGACGAAAACAACGGATACTACCGGCCAGGAGATTACATCGGCAAAGCGGGTATAGAAAGAAAGTACAATGATATTTTGCGTGGAGAAAGGGGCGTGATCAATATGCTCTATGATGCGAAGAATGTGCCTCAGGGCAGTTACGCAGAAGGCAAGTACGATACGCTGGCGAGATCTGGAGAAAAAGTCATCTCTTCACTTGACATTGAAATTCAGAAGCTTGGTGAACAGTTGATGAAAAACAAGGTTGGGAGTATCGTAGCCATCGAACCCGCTACCGGGGAAGTACTTGCTTTTGTTAGTAGTCCGGGTTACGACCCGAATTTAATGGTGGGAAGAAACCAGGGCAACAACTACATGGACATTTTTGGACAGCCAAACCGCCCCTTCCTTGTGCGCCCAACCTCTGGATATTACTCACCGGGTTCCGCTTTTAAGCCAGTTGATGCCCTAATCGGCTTACAAGAAGGCGTGATCGACCCAGAAATGACGTTTAATTGTCCGGGTGGATATTGGGCGGGCAATCACTTTGTTAAATGTGAACACGTAGACGGAACCATTAGTTTAAGAAGGGGTCTGGCACGTTCCTGCAACGCTTACGCCTGTAATGTTTTTGCACGAATCATGACCCAGAAGAAGTTCAGGAGCAAGAAAGAGGCTTACGACAACTGGGAACAGCGGGTTAGAAAATTTGGTTTGGGCGCACCGCTTGACATAGACATGCCTTTTGAACGAAAAGGAACTTTGTTTACCTCTGATGAATACACGAAGCGTTTCGGCAAATATTGGGGCTATACCACAGTCATCTCCCTTGCTATTGGCCAGGGTGAAATGAATACGACACCCTTGCAAATGGCCAACCTTATGGCAATCATCGCAAACAAGGGATATTACTTAAGACCACACCTGATCAAAGCAGTTGGGGATAAGAAAATTATTAAAAAGGAATACGTACAGAAGAATTATGTTGGTGTTGATGCAAAACATTTTGAACCTGTTATAGACGGTATGGAAGAAGCGGTAAACAGCCCATGGGGTACGGCCGTTTTGTCCAGGCTTCCAAACATTGTCATGTGCGGAAAAACAGGAACAGTTCAAAACCCTCATGGAAAGAACCACTCGGTATTTATAGGTTTCGCGCCCCGTGACAATCCAAAGATCGCTATCGCAGTAATTGTAGAAAACGCCGGCTACGGTAGTACCTATGCCGCACCCATTGCGAGTTATATCGCTGAAAAATATTTGACAGACAGTATCTCTAACGGGAGAAAAGGACAGGTTGAATGGATGAAAGAGCAGGTTGTGTTACCTGAGATGCCGAAGCCTAAAGTCAAGATAGATAGCAAAGCGCTGGACACCACCAAGAAGCTCGCGCCGCCCGCTATAAGTGTTGCCCCAAAAATAAAGCAACCGGCCATTACAAGAAAACCCCTCGAGATCACTAAATGAGTACCCAGCAAGGAAACAGATTCTTTTTCAACGTAGACTGGGTAACCATACTCATCTATATCGCTATTTGTGCAATTGGCTTCATCAATATTTATGCGTCGATATTCAACCCGGATACTTCTACAGTTTTTAACTTCGAGAGCAACTACGGAAAACAGCTGATCTTTATCTTTACCGGGCTTATTCTAGGGTTTTCGATTTTGCTCCTGGATGCCAAGTTCTTCAGCGTCTTTGCACCCATCATATACGGACTTACCATATTTCTGCTCCTGGTGGTGCTTGTGGTTGGGCGTAAAGTTGCGGGAAATCAGGCCTGGATCCCAATTGGGAGCTTTCGATTGCAGCCATCCGAGTTCGCCAAGTTTGGTACCGCATTGCTTATGGCGCGTTATGTCAGTAGCTTCAGTCCGAAGTTCAGGGATGCAAAGTCAATATTTTTTGCGGGAGTAATAATTATCCTACCATTAATTTTCATTATGCTGCAACCGGATACAGGATCAGCATTGGTATTCCTATCATTCATGTTTCCGCTGTACAGGGAAGGATTATCCGGTTATTGGTTGCTGGTATTTCTCGGAATGATCATCTTGTTCATTGCAGATTTTCTGCTGCCGATGCCTTTGGTGATCACGTTTATTTTGCTTATCGGCGGCTTTTTCCTGTACCAAAATCGCAGAAGACGAACAATGGTATTCTCGATTGGCTTAGCAACTGTTGTAGCAATTGCTTACTTGTTCGTCGTTAAGCTAACGTACACGAAGGTATTGGAGCCGCATCAACGCACCAGGATTGAAATCATGTTGGGATTAAAAACAGATCCGAAAGGCGCAGGATATAACGTGATCCAATCAAAAATTGCAATTGGTTCTGGACAAGCCTTTGGGCGGGGATTTCTTCAAGGCACACAAACGAAATATGGTTACGTGCCAGAGCAAAGCACAGACTTTATCTTTTCAACCATTGGTGAGGAATGGGGCTTTATCGGATGTACGGTGGTGATTGGGTTATACGCCTTCTTATTGCTCCGGGTTATTAACCTTGCTGAACGGCAACGATCAACCTTCTCCCGGGTTTATGGCTATTGTGTAGCCAGTATTATCTTTTTTCACGTCTTTATCAATATCGGCATGACTATCGGTATTATCCCTGTCATCGGAATTCCACTTCCATTTATTAGCTACGGCGGGTCTTCTCTTTGGAGCTTTACAGTATTGCTGTTTATCTTCCTTAAACTGGACTCTAACCGAATGGGCTTTATTTAGGAAAGCGCTGGTGCAGCAATTCATATAACTGCTCTACGGTACCTGGTTTTGATGCCCATTGGTGCTTTGTAGCATAATTTGCTTTCAGGAACTTATCGGCGGCGTTGAAGTCGGGCATCTTGTTCAGTAGATCTATCGCTTCCGCATAGGCCAGGTTGTATCCATCAAAAAGGTCTTTAATAAACAACAACTTTTCATTTAGATTTATTGCGCTTTTTAGATCTGTAATCACAGGTTTTCCGCTTTCAGAGATGTTGATGTTAACGACAGAAGACTTGCTGGCTAGGAGCTCATTCAAGTTCGGCTGGTGCTTAACTGCTGGGATTGGTTCTGCAGACTCCGTTAAGGAACTTACTGGCTGCGATACGGGTTCATCCACACGGGTAACTAAAAATGGCTCAGGGCCAATTTCATCATCATCTGGCTCGGCAACAGTCTCCCCGGGTTGTCCAGTATATGGTGTTATCTGCTCCTGCTGAAAGGGCGTGGATTGTTCAGGGTTAAAGTCCTGATTATCTGAAGCGGTCTTATTGCTGAAAACATTTTCAAGGATTGGTTCGCTAATTGGGTTACTTTGCTGAAGAATAGTTTCATCCTGACTCGCAATGATTTCCTCTTGTTCACTAGCGATAATTTTTTCTTGCTCCTCAGGTTGCTGGGCTTGAAAAGGTTCAACACTAGCATCCTCCCTTTGCTCAAATGGTGTTTCTTTGCTCTGCTGATGTATTTCGAACTCAAATGTAGGTGTTTCTACATCTGGCTTGAACAGGTCTTCATAAACGTTTACATGTGTTTTTGGTTGAATTTCCTTTGGGTTAACATCTGTGTGCTCCGGCAGCGCATGCACTTTCACGGAGGTTGCAACTTTTTTTAGTATTTGCACATGGTCTGTCAAGAAATGGGCATTCGCAAGAAAGAGTTCAAGTTCCAGTTCACTTAATTTCTCAGGTTTTCTGGCTAGAAAATCAAATTGATCCTGGAGTTCCTTGAGAATGTTACCTGTTTTTTTTAAAAGATCTTCCTGGTTCATCATAGTATGATAACGAAAAAATATTGTGTTATGTTTTTGCCTGACAATCAAATATAAGAGATAATTATGCAAATAAAACGGTTTCAATGCTGGCAACAGTCAGAAGGATGCCTGTTTTTTTTTCTTACTTTTGCGAACACACAGCAGGAGTTATTTTGGGAACAACCCGAACTACCCGGCACTGAAAATCCAATAATACATGTTATTTAGTGAGCAAAATCACAGACGGGGTAAGTACTGCGGCAGCATCGAAGTCATTTGTGGCTCTATGTTCTCTGGTAAAACCGAAGAACTGATCAGGAGGCTAAAACGAGCACAAATAGCCCGGCTAAACGTAGAGATCTTTAAACCGAAAACAGATATCCGCTACGACGAAACTGCTGTTGTCTCTCATGATTATAACTCCGTACAATCTACACCTGTTGACCACTCCTCAGCAATCTTGTTATTGGGCGCCAACACGCAAGTTGTGGGTATTGATGAAGCGCAATTCTTTGATGACAACCTGCCAGAAGTATGTAATACGCTCGCGAATAAAGGTATTCGCGTGATTGTTGCCGGCTTAGACATGGACTTTTCTGGTAAGCCCTTTGGACCGATGCCTGCATTAATGGCCATAGCCGAGCTCGTGACCAAAGTAAATGCAGTTTGTGTTTGTTGCGGAAGTCCGGCTATGTATTCTTACCGGAAAGTAGCGAATGAAGCCAAGATTCTTCTTGGGGAAAAAGAAAGTTACGAGCCACGCTGCCGGCACTGCTTCTTCTCACACGATTAACCAAAATCCCAGTTGATATGCCATCATCAGTTATTGCGAAATACGAATATGATGCCGAGAAATGCATATTGCGGGTAACCTTCCACTCTGGGAAAGTCTATGCCTATAAGAAGGTGCCGAAGCAGGTTTACGTAAACATGCGCGGTTACACGTCAAAAGGCAGGTTTCTGAACCTGTTTGTGAAAGGCTTTTATGACTACGAGGAGATTACGGATAGCAAAGGCTAGTCGCCCACTTTCAGAATTTCTATCAACTCATCAATAAACAAAGTGGCCGACTTCTTTTTATAAACTCCTTTTTGCCATAATATGAAGGCCTGCTTATAGTATTCTTTTCCAGATATAGGAATTGCCACCAAGTCGCTCCAGGTTAAGATGGCCTTCTCATTAATGATGGTAGCCCAGGTGCCCTCGTTAACCAGCGACAGCAAGGAATGTACGTCGTTCATCTCAATCTTGATTACAGGCGAAATCTTTCTCTTACTAAATAATTCATCCAACAGATCCCTGGAACTAAAGCCCTTGCTTGGGAGTATTAGTTCAATCTTGCCCAACTCGCTAAGGGAGATCTTCTTCATATGTGCCAGCGGATGTTTTTTGGATACAACCATCATGATCCTTGATGAATATAAGGGTTGCATTTCAAGTCCGAAATCATCTGTTTGATCGTGGAAGGCAAGAATGACATCGAGCTCAGCAAGCTTTAGCTTATGTTCTAATTCACCAGCTGTACCATATTCAACCGTAATTTTTATGCCAGGATATTTGGCGGAGAAAGGAGCAAGCGCAGGCAATAGGACGGAACTGAATGCATAGGTAACGCCTATCCTTAGATCACCCACAACCATGTTGTTCAATTCGACAATTGCCTCTTTGGATTTGCGTACATCAAGCACGATTTGCCTGGCATGTTTAAGAAATACCTGGCCTGCCTCCGTTAAACGAACCTGTTTACCTACCCGGTCAAATAACAGCATCCCCAGCTCATCTTCCAGTTGCTTAACCTGCTGTGACAAGGTAGACTGCGTGACAAAGGATGCTGCCGCCGCGTCTGTAAAATGTAGCAGCTCTGCAGCTTTGATAAAGTAATTAAGCTGTCTTATTTCCATTTCAATTGTGCCTCTCGATCGGTAAAACTAATCAATATCATTAAAACTATCAATTTTACTACTGTTATTTTAATCCTGATATTTGCAGATGTAACAACTACACTAAGCTATGAGCATATTCAGATCTTTAAAATACAGGAACTTTAAGCTTTTCTTTTACGGCCAGTCGATATCTTTAGTCGGAACCTGGATGCAAAAGACGGCGGTAAGTTGGCTGGTTTACAGACTGACTGGCTCTGCCTTATTGCTTGGAATTGTAGGCTTTGTAAGCCTTATCCCCTCACTGGTGCTTTCGCCTTATGCCGGAAGTTTGGTCGACAGACACAATCGGTATAAGATACTGATAATCACTCAGCTGGTCTCTATGGCGCAGGCTGGTGCACTTGCTGCAATGATCTACTTTGAATACTACAACATTCCATGTATCATCGGGCTTAGTTTAATACAAGGAATTATCAATGCTTTCGATGTTACCTGCCGCCAGTCGCTGATGGTAGAGATGGTAGATAACAAGGAAGACTTGCCGAATGCAATTGCTTTGAACTCTACAATGACCAACCTTGCACGCATTGTTGGCCCGGCATTGGCGGGGATTCTGCTAAGTACTTTTGGTGAGGACTTCTGTTTCATTGGCAACTTTGTAAGTTATGTTCCTGTATTGCTTTGTTTGTTTATGATGAAGCTAAATATCAGGGTTAATCCCGGCAATCAAAAAAGCATTTGGCTGGAGCTGGAAGAAGGCTTCAAATACGTGTCTAGCGACAAAGAGCTAAGTAGCATGATTATCTTGTTGGGCATCAGCAGTTTATTTGTCATCCCTTTTAATACGCTGATGCCAATCTTCGCGAAGGACTTGTTTAATGGTGACGCAAAAACCTTTAGCTGGTTTGAGAGCGCCGCGGGGCTTGGTTCTGTGATAAGCGCGATGTACCTAGCTAACCTGAAAACGGCAAAACCCTTGATGAAAATCACCGTTGTAGCGAGTTTAATCTTTGGAACCAGCCTGATCTTTCTCTCGGCAGCAAGCAACTTAACAATAGGCTTGTTCTTCATGACCTTTACAGGTGTTGGCATGATGGCCCAGACTTCATCCATCAACACGTACATACAAACACACTCGATTCCTGAAATGCGAGGAAGGGCGATTAGTTATTTCGTAATGTCTTATCAGGGAATGATTCCGATTGGAAGTCTGCTTATAGGCTGGACTGCCAATGCCTTTGGGCCGCGGATCGCTGTGGCCATGGCCGGAGGAATAGGTCTGTTGGCTAGCGGATTATTTATGTTGTATAAACATAGAGTGAACAGCGTTAAAGGACTTGCATTCGAATAGTTCGGAACATTGGCAATATCGTTTTACTGCTCCCTTAATAATGGTTTACTACTTGCTTACAAATCTTTTACCGCTCCTTTATAAAATATAAAAGGTCGGGTAATGTATACCTGACCTTTTACGTTCCTAAGCCGCCCATGACCCATTAATGTCTTGGATTGTTCTCATCAAGCAGGGGTCCATCTAAGGTATCCAGATCATCATCGTCAATGTCAGAATTTAGATCAACGTTGTCGCCGTCTACCTCAAAATCATCATCAAAGAGGTCATCCTGTTCGCCTTCCTCATCATCACCTGGCAAATTTCCGCTTGAAATTACCCCCGGATCCTCCACATCATCGTCTGGGCTTTCGTCGTCTGCCGGATCTGCAGGAGCAGGAGCCTCATCATTATCCGACAAGTCAGCGCCTTCATTGGTGCTTTGGCGGAGAGGTCCATCCGTAGGCAAAGAATTGTTGGCGCCAGTTCCACTTGCAAGAGGCGCTGATTTGTTAGTTTCAGCAACGAATGGTGCATCATTTGCAGTCGCGGCCAATTTGTGCTTGTACAAAGGATTAGATCCCATGCTACTGTTTTCTGACATTTCCATATTTCTTATGTTTATAGGTTTAAAAGTTTACAAGAAAAGGGTTAGATAAACTTTTGCCGAAAGCTCATATTATTAGAATTCGTTTTCCTGTTAAACAATTAGAGTCGCCGGTTTGTTATTTTTTTTCAAAGCAGATTACATGAAAGAATTTAGAATCGAAGTGGCAAGTGAAGGCCGCGCGCACACATTTAATATTACAGATCTGGGAGAGAACCAATTTGAGATATACCGCGAGAATGACAAACTTGGCACGATCCAATTGGATGGGAAAGAACATGAACACTGTGAGGCATTGGATTGTAACATTGATATGCCTTTGTTAAATGCAATTCGGGAAGGTATCATCCTTCATCGTCAGCTCAGCACTGCTGCCGACAACTAACTTTCAGGTTAAACAAGTACTTCCAGATTAATTAAGGTCCTTTAGGTTAGAAAGCGCTTTTGGGATCAAGGTGCACATTTAGATTAAACCTAGAAGTCTAGCTTAAATTGCAGTTCTAGCTTAAACATGCTTAATAATATCTTAAAAATTTCGATATTGATCAGGTATGAACAAGCCTAGCTTTAAACCATCCTATTTCATCTTTTTGACTAGAATCTTGTTGATCATAGCCTTGTTCTGTGGGCAATTTGCGGCAGCACAAACCAAGGTATTAAAAACATTTACCAATCCAATATTACCTGCAGGAGCAGATCCCTGGATCACCTACAAAGACGGATATTACTATTATACAAACACCCTGGGAGATAGCGTCATTATCTGGAAAACAAAAGATATCGCAGACCTGCGCAATGCTCCAAAGAAAACGATCTGGGTACCTCCCGCCGGTAAGAAGTTCTCTCGAGAAGTCTGGGCACCAGAAATCCATTTTATAGATAATAAGTGGTACTTATACTTCGCAGCAGATGACGGAAAGAACCAGAATCATCGTTTGTATGTGTTGGAAAATGAATCCGCAGATCCCTTGTTGGGCAAGTGGACGTTCAAAGCGCAGCTGTCGGATGCTTCAAATAAGTGGGCAATAGACGGCTCGGTCTTTAGACACAACAAGCAACTCTACCTGATTTGGTCGGGTTGGGAAGGTGATATCAACGGGCAGCAGAATATCTATATCGCAAAGATGAAAAATCCATGGACGCTTACTGGCAAGCGGGTAAAGATCTCGAGCCCGGATTACGATTGGGAAAAGAACGGAGATCTTAACGATCCGGACAACCCACCGCATGTCAGTGTGAATGAGGGTCCGGAGGTGTTGAGGCATGGCAATAAGATCTTTCTTATTTACTCTGCCAGTGGTTGTTGGACCGATTTCTATAGTCTGGGCATGCTTACTGCATCAAACACGAGCAATCTGATGGATCCAAGGTCCTGGAAAAAGTCGGCAAAACCTGTTTTCGAACAGAATAAAGAGAATAGCGTCTATGCTCCCGGGCACAATTCCTTCTTCAAATCTCCGGATGGCAAAGAGGACTGGATCTTGTATCACGCCAACGCTGAACCTGGATCAGGCTGTGGAGGCAAGCGCTCGCCGAGAATGCAGATGTTTACCTGGAAAAAGGACGGAACGCCGTATTTCGGTTTACCTGTAAAGGCGGGTGTCGCCCTTGCTATTCCTTCTGAAATCAAGGTTATTGAAGCAAAACCAGCAAAAGGAAATGGAGTTAAAAAGAAAAGTAGTAAATTGGAATCTTTGACGATTAAATAACCAAATAATAAACTTCTTAACAAATCAACTATGAAGCGAGTCCACCACTTACTTGTGTACTGTTTACTCATAATCAGTTCTACTTTACCGGCCGAAGCACAGGTGGCAAAGGTAAAGCCCATCCAAAAAGGAAAAATCTGGACCGTTGAAAAAGCAAATGACTGGTATAATCAGCACCAGTGGATTGTTGGCGCAAACTTTATTCCGAGCAATGCGATTAATCAGTTGGAGATGTGGCAGCAAGACACATTTGACCCAGCGACCATCGATAGGGAACTTGGCTATGCCGAGAAGATCGGTTTCAATACCATGCGCGTATTCTTGCACAGTTTGGTTTACGGAGAAGGTCCAAAGTCATTCAAGTCTCGCATTGACCAATACCTTACCATTGCCAATAAACACCATATAAAAACCATCTTTGTATTTTTTGATGATTGCTGGAACTGGAATCCAAAACCAGGAAAGCAGCCCGCGCCTAAAGCAGGAATACACAACTCCGGCTGGATGCAGGATCCTGGAGTGCGCCTTAAAGAACCCAAAGAGTTCAATGCGCTTGAGGGCTATGTTAAGGATATAATGGGGAGCTTCGCTCATGATAAACGAATCCTTTTATGGGATTTGTACAATGAGCCGGGAAACAACACCAAGCGCGATACATCTCTGGTGTTATTGACCAAGGTGTTTAGCTGGGCACGTGACGTTAACCCAGATCAGCCAATCTCTGCAGGGCTTTGGGCTTGGGATTTTGAAAAGTTAAACGCTTTTCAAGCGCTGAATTCAGATATCATTACCTATCATGATTATGAGCCAGACACGGCACATACACGCGTCATACAACTGTTGAAAACACATGGCAGACCGATGATCTGCACAGAGTACATGGCAAGAAGTCGCCGAAGTACATTTCAAAATACCCTCCCGGTATTGAAGAAAGAGAATATAGGGGCGATCAGCTGGGGTTTGGTTTCAGGGAAAACAAATACTAAGTATGCCTGGGATACGCCGCTTACTGATGGCAGTGAACCTAAGGTTTGGTTCCACGACATCTTCCATCAGGATGGAAGACCTTATATCCCTGAGGAAACGGAGTTCATAAGAAAGATCACAGAACAAGCTAAAACGGAAGCTTTAAAGTAAAAACAAGCGGAGGCATCATAGTTCGCTTTCATAAAGTGTCAAAAATAAGCCCCTGCATCGATGATGCAGGGGCTTATTTTTTGTAAAATAGCTTTTACTTCACTTGTATTTCAACAGTAGCATCCTGCAAACCGGTGCTGCTGGCGCGAAGCTGTATCGTAGAGCCTGTTTTGCCAGCTTGTACAATAGCAAGGGCCAGTCCATTAAAAGCCTTACGGTAATTAGCCTTAAAGGATTCATGACTTACCTGGCTCCCATTATCGACACCTGCAATCGTCCCATTGCCTGCTATACTAAAGTCGATACGGTTTGCTGCATTTGGAATCAAATTCCCGTCCTTATCAACAACTTTCACCGTGATAAAAGACAAATCCTTTCCATCTGCCTTAAGCTGATTACGATCAGCGATCAAGATCAGTTTAGCTGGCTGCCCGGCCGTGCGGATCACTTGTTCAAGCACCGTAGTTCCGCCTTTACGTGAGATCGCTTTTAGTTCTCCCGCTTGATAAGGTACTTTCCAGGATACTTTGAGCTCTTGCCCCTGCTTTGATCTTTTCCCTAAAGACTTTCCATTCAAATACAGTTCAACCTCATCGGCCTGGCTATAGTATGCAAGTACATCAACTGTCTGTCCGGCTTTCCAGTTCCAATGCGGAAATACATGTAACACCGGCTCATTTGTCCAAACGCTTTTGTACATGTAGTAAACATCTTTCGGAAATCCCGCAAGGTCCATAATCCCGAAGTAAGAACTTCTTGCTGGCCAAACGTAAGGCGTTGGCTCACCTAAATAATCAAAGCCTGTCCATACGAACATGCCAGATACCACTGGATCATTTTCAAAGGCCGTTAACGTTTGTTCATGAGAAGAGCCCCACGGTGTATAACAGTTGTCGTAAGCCGAACAGCTTAGATCTTCATTTCCGGTTAAAAACGGCTTGTCCCAGCTTATCGGCCAGATGCGCATACTGTCAGCCGGCGCATCGTAGCTTCCGCGTGTCTGCAAAGCTGAGGTCGTCTCTGTTGCAATCAACTTCTTACCAGGGAAATTCTTATGGAAGTCTTTCCAGTTCTGGTGATGGTAGTTAAAGCCGACCAGATCAAGCGCATTGGACTTTATGAGGTTATTAGAGGGCTCCACATTGTTGTTGGCGGTGGTAGTTGGTCTGCTCGCATCCAGGCTTCTTACAATTGCGGCAAGTTCTCTGGCAATTACACGTCCGGTGGTATCACCAGGCTTTCCACCCTGCTCAGGGATTTCATTTCCAACACTCCATATCATTACAGAAGGGTGATTACGGTCTCTGCGCACCTGATCGCTAAGATCCTGCTTATGCCATTTCGTCCAGTCCAGGTGGTAGTCGAAGGGCGATTTCTTTTCTACCCACATGTCGAACGCTTCGTCCATAACAATAAAGCCCATGCGATCACAAAGATCCAGCAAGGCTGATGCCGGCGGATTATGCGAGGTTCTTATCGCATTACATCCCATAGATTTGAGGATCTCAAGCTGCCTTTCAGCCGCACGTACGTTAAATGCGGTACCAAGCGCACCAAGGTCGTGGTGATTACATACACCCCGGATCTTCATGGCTTTACCATTTAACACGAAGCCTTTGTTGGCATCGAAGCTGAAACTGCGTATACCTAGTGGTGTCGTATATTGATCAACAACCTTATCATTAACGAGCACTTTGGTCTTCACTGTGTACTGATAAGGTTGATCTGTTGACCATAACTTAGGATTTTCCACACTCAGGGTTTTAGTAACTGTCGCTTTACCGTTCAGCTTTAATGCCTGAGAAGTGCTTGCGACAATCTTGTTATCGGCATCTACAATATCCAAACGTACAACAGCCTGTACCTGCTTTCCTGCTGGCGATTGCAGTTCTGTTTGCAGCTTAACTACTGCTTTCTCTGCTGTAACTTCTGGCGTAGTAACGTAAGTACCCCATTGAGCCACATGCGTTGGGTCAAGCGTGAGCAGATTCACATCCCGGTAAATGCCGGATCCACTGTACCAGCGGGAGTTCGGCTGTCTTGAGTTGTCTACCCGCACCGCAATGGTGTTCAGGCCACCGTAGTTCAAATATGGCGAAAGCACATAACGGAACGCGATGTAGCCGTTAGGCCTCTTGCCCAGATAATGTCCATTGACCCATACCTCACTGTTTCGGTAAACACCATCGAAATCGATGGCAACATACCTACCATTAGAGCTTGTAGGCACAGTAAATTGCTTACGGTACCAGCCAATGCCTCCAGGTAAGGCGCCCCCACCTGCCGTTGCAGGGTTATTCTTGTCAAAAGCACCTTCGATGCTCCAGTCGTGCGGTAAATCCAGCGAGCGCCAAGCTTTATCGGAGAAGCTTTTCGCGCTTGCCCCTGCCTGATCACCGAGGGTGAATTTCCATCCGGAATTAAAGTTAGCCCTGCCTGCCGCTTGCTGCTGGGCAAAAAGCGCCTGCCCTGTAAAACTAACCAGGAGCAGGAGCAAGAATGATATTCGTTTCAAAGTATCTAGTTTCATATCTTAATAGTCAATCTGCTTAAAATTACAATATGTAATGGAAAGCGAACCATTCGTCTTTATCAACGTTGTAATCTACACCAAACCAAATACCCTTAGTTTCCACCTTTCCAGGGAAAGCTTTAACAATTTTAAAGGTATTCTTTACAGGGGACATGAAACTTGCCGAGTTTTGAATCAATAGATTTCCATCAAGGGTAACTTCATTGGTCGCCTCATTGATCGTAAATGTACCATTGGTGATCACCCCGTGTTGGTTGCGGGTATATTTCAAGCCACCAACGCGATTAAACAGGATCCAGGAGTCACTTGCAATCTCATCCCAAGTGTTGTTCCATCCCCAGTCCCTGGAGTCCGCATGGGTTTTAGTCCATCCTTTACCTTTACCAATCCAGTCAACCGGATTACCTCCAGCGTCAATCTTCCATAATCTGCCCGATGCCGTACCTGCCAGCATATTTAATAGTTCACCAGTTTTGAAAGTCGGATCAAAGCCTTCATCCGGACCAGTTACAGGTGGCTTATAGTTTGCCGCAAATTGCTTGGTAATAAAGTTGTAAACGATCATGGCCGGCCCTTCTCCATCAACATCCTTATCACGGATCACACCGAGTTGCAGTGTGTTTTCATCTAACGAAATAACCTTGTAATTAGACCAGTTGCTGATGCCGTTAATCCCGTTCTTTGCAGGCTTATAGCCTCTTAGAATAGTAGCATTGCTGATGGATAGCATTTTGCTGTTTACGTTCAGGTAGTACGTACCACTTTGAGTAACGTTATTTTCCATCGGTTTAACTGCTTTGAAGGCGGCAGTTCCTTTCAGGCTGAACGTCATTACGCCATAATCTCCCTGAGCCATCATGTCCGGGTATATGTCGGCTGTGCCCGGACCCCAGGTCCAGCAATCCGTGCCATAACACCCGGTAGCTTCGGAAGCCCATGGTCCTCCGCCTTTAAGCCAACCATTGTTTGTTCCAAAGAAAGAAAGCGGACCGCCGAAGAACATACCTTGCGTATCCAAAATCCATTCCTTCTCCTGTCCAACACCTCCAGTAAGTGCGGTCCAAAGGGGATCGTTCACGTAATTCAGGTTATCCTGAGTTACCTTTACGACTATCGAGTCGAGTTGCAGTACTTGTCCGCCAGTTACCGCAGAAAACTTTACTACATAATCTCCGGCAAAAGCAAACTTTACCGTATCAACCATCCTCGTTGAAGTACCGGTTCCAAAATCCCACATGGACAAGGTTCCCGGCGTGCTGTTGCGGAGGATAACCGTATTGCCACCCGGATCTGCCTGCAGGTCCTGAGTTACAGAATATTGGATTTCTGATTTATCAAGCACACGTCCTAACGTGTGCTCGTCTTTTTTGCATGCAACGAATAGCAAAGGCAGCATAAACATTGCAAGTATTTTTAAATGTCTTTTCATAACGAGTGTAATTGTTTGATGATTAATTACCAACCGGCATTTTGCTTAAGCGTGCCGTTAGACAGGTTAATTTGATTGTATGGAATCTGCTGCAGTCCCTGCGTGGCAAGAATGTTCGCCGCAGATATCGTTTTCTGAACTGCAGTACCGCCGTTGAGTACCGTGCTGCTTTCTGCGATTTGCTGGGCGGCTTTGTCCACACCCTGACGCAGCAGATCGTAATAACGGATACCTTCGAATGCAAACTCCAACCTTCTTTCATTCATAATATTCTCTTGAGTTACAGACAGTGGAGTAAACGCCTCCTGATGCGCACGGCGTCTAACTGCATCGAAATAGGTTTGCGCGTTTGGACTTCCCAGCTCTGCAGCCATCAACAATACATCGGCATACCGGATGGATACATAATCCTGAAACTGCCCGATCTGGAAGCTGGTATTACCATTACTTTCCGGTAGTGGTTTTCCGTTCTCGTCAATCATCGGACTGTATTTCTTTTCATAATAGCCGGTATACTCTCTTTGTTTTGGCTGATTTACAAAGGGTATTTTCTCCCCTGCGATGGAAATTATTGAAGCCACTTTTCTCGTGTCTGTGGCAGAATAAGCATTCCATAGCTTTGGATTCACCGTTTCGGCACCCCATCCATTTCCATAAGGAAAAAAGGATTGTTCACGCATGCCAGCCATCACCATCCAATGGTTACCATCCGTATTTCCGTTATAATCGCTGGTGTAGGTATACTTAATTGCAAATACGGTTTCCTTGTTGTCTTCACCGGCGTAGTCAGCTACAGAGGCGGCTGGCCAAAGGTTAGCGAAGTTCTCTACCAAGCCGTAACCACCTGTGGATATCACATCTTCCAGATATGCTAAACTTTGTGCTTTCGTAACTGTACCTACAAGGTCGGCTTTACCATAATAGCCTGTATAAAACAAGAACACACGGGCCATAAGTGCTTCTGCAGCGTATTTGGTTACGCGGCCATGTTCAGCAGCAGGCTGAGCGGCATAACTTTGTGCAGGAATGTTTTCTGCAGCAAACTTCAAATCTTCAGCAATTACTTTATACACTTCATCAGGCGTATTCTGAGGTAAGTTATCCGCCGAAGGCGCAGTTAACAAAGGAATGTTTCCCCACAAACGCACCATGTCGAACAACAAATAAGCGCGCAGGTAACGGGTTTCCCCTTCATATCTGCTTCTGGTGGTTGCATCTGCTCCCCACTGAACCTGGTCCATTTTACTTAACAGCATATTACAACGGTACAAAGCCCGGTAATATAAGGACCAGTTGCTTTCATAAAGGTTTTGATCTGAAGGCGAACGAGACTTGTCGAACTCGTCTATCATTTGATAACCAAAGCCATCAGAGTTGCCTGTTCCGCCAAACGTATTGTCAGACATCACTTCCGCAGCAACCGGCAAAGCCACGCCTGAAGACCAAACCACCTGTAATCCATCATAGCAGCCAACCAATGCTTTATAAGCGTCCTGTGGCGTTTTATAGAAGTTCTCTTCTGTTACCTGCGTAATCGGCTCGGTGTCCAGAAAACTCTTTTTGCATGCCCCTGTGGATACAAGGAGCATTGCAATTGCACATATTTTTATAGCTTTCATAATCTTAAAATCAGCGTAATTAAAATCTAAAGTTTGCACCGAACATAAAGGTCCTTGGTCTCGGGTAATAACCCAAATCAACACCTGATGAGAAACCTTCTGTACCATATCCTATCTCTGGATCCATACCGTCATACTTGGTAAAGGTGTAGAGGTTCAATGCCGCAGCATATAGCCTTACTTGTTTCAGGTAGCTTTTCTTGAACACCTTACCCAGATCATAACCTAGGGTTACATTGCTTATCCGTAAGAAATCGCCTTTTTGAATATACAAGTCAGAGAAGTTGGTCAAGTTCCTGTTATCTTCCGTAACCCGTGGGACGGTATTCGAGCTTCCCTCACCATGCCACCTGTCTAAAATACGTGTGGTGTAGTTTGAAAATTGGCTCGCCTGATTTCTATAGGATTGAACGATGTCATTGCCCGCAACACCGGAAGCAACAAGAGATAAATCAAAGCCCTTGTAGTCGGCCGATAAGGTAATTCCAAATGTATAGTTTGGATTTGGATCACCGATCATGGTATTGTCGCTCGTATTGATAACGCCATCTCCGTTCACGTCCACAAACTTCACGTCACCTGGAGCAGCAGTTGGTTGGATTAACGACCCAGTTGCCGACTTATACGCCTGCACTTCAGCTTCATTCTGGAAGATACCCGCAGTCTTTAGTCCCCAGAAGTA
>JAQBOT010000285.1 GCA_028287885.1 Pedobacter sp. | reverse complement strand
CACCAATCCAGAACATCAGAGTTCGCCGTTAGCGCATGGCAGGCCCAAACAACGTTGTCTTTATTCGAGTTTAGCTTCCCATAGGTTTGATATGCAACTTCCAATCCCCGGATCTTTTTGCCGTTCTCTAGCTGGAAAACCTTCTTATAATTGAATTTCTGTAACTCGCTCATTATATAATGCTGACTTAATTAAGCCAATTCCTGTTCGTGAATTTTTTTAATTGCCTGCTCAAAGTCTGCTTTTATATCATCAATGTGTTCTATGCCGACTGAAACTCTCAATTGAGCAGGAAATACACCTGCTGCAAGTTGTTCTGCTTCACTTAACTGCTGATGCGTAGTAGCAGATGGCTGGATGATCAGCGTTTTTGCATCTCCAACGTTAGCCAAATGGCTCACCAATTGTAAGGTGTCCACCAATGATGTTGCGAGTTCCTTATCACCATGCAGTTCAAAAGACAATACTGCGCCAAAGCCATTCTGCAGATACTTCTTTGCATTGGCGTGATAAGGACTGCTTTCCAGGCCTGGGTAATTTACCTGTTTTACTGCCGGATGTTGCTCTAGCCAGGTTGCCAACTCCAATGCGTTGTCTACATGGCGCTGCACGCGAAGTGATAACGTTTCCAATCCCTGGATTAATAAAAAGGAGTTGAAAGGAGAGATGGCGGGGCCAAAGTCACGCAGACCTTCAACGCGCGCGCGGATAATGAACTGAATATTTCCGAAGTCGCTGTTTACTCCAAAAACGTCACTGAACACCAATCCGTGGTAGCCTTCGGAAGGCTCGGAGAACTGTGGATATTTTCCGTTGCCCCAATTGTAGGTTCCCCCATCTACAATAACACCTCCAATGCTTGTACCATGGCCGCCGATCCATTTTGTAGCAGATTCAACGACGATATGTGCCCCATGTGCCAGTGGCTTAAACAAGTAACCGGCTGCACCGAAAGTATTGTCAACGATTAAGGGTAGGTTATGCTTTTCCGCGATAGCGGCTAAGCGCTCAAAATCCGGGATGCTGTACGATGGATTGCCAATACTTTCTACATACAACGCTTTTGTATTTTCATCGATCTTGTTTTCAAAGTCAGCCACATCATCGCCATTCGCAAATCTAACTTCAACGCTAAGGCGTTTAAAAGAAACTTTAAACTGATTGTAGCTACCACCATAGAGGTGAGAAGAGGACACAAAATTGTCACCAGGTTTTAGTATGTTGCTCAAGGCGATAAACTGAGCGGCTTGTCCAGAGGCTACAGCAAGTGCAGCTACCCCACCTTCAAGTGCGGCAATGCGCTTTTCAAAAACATCTGTAGTCGGATTCATCAAACGGGTGTAGATGTTTCCAAATTCTTTCAGAGCAAATAAGTTCGCACCATGCTCTGAACTTTTGAAGCCGTAAGAAGTTGTTTGATATATAGGCACCGCTCTTGACCCAGTTGTTGGGTCAATTTCCTGGCCAGCGTGTAATTGCAGTGTCTCGAATTTATAGTTTGTAGACATGATTTAAGATTTAAGGGTTTTTAAACGGTTGATTTTTGCCATTAGCTGACAAGAGCGTAGATGAATTTAGGCGTACCTCCTTCAGGGAGGCCTTCCAATTGAATTGATACAAAGAGGAAGAATTTACAATTCAGGTATGCAACAGCACATACAGTTGCATGCATTCATGTAAAAGGTTATAGGTCTGAAGTGATGGATTGTCAGCTTCTTAGCCGCCACGGGCCGTTTACTGAAATTCGGAATAGGAATACTTGTTTTCATTTTTAGTTCAATCTTATCTTTCCAACGCTGCACCATGCAGAGTTGGTCAGGAATTGGCACCTTCTCCGTGTCGGAGGGTTGCCAGTGGGTCATTGAGCCTGTCTCTCGCCACTTCTTAATAAATCAAACCGCTGTAGGGGTGTTGACTACAATCAGCTGCTGCTGATTATGCTTCAAATGTAAATTTTATCGTCAGTAAATCAAAATTTAATTTTGAAAATTTTATAATGCATTAACATTTTATTGAATAATGGCTGTTTTTGGCCTTGTTTCCAAACAACATGGAGGTGATTAGTTCAATGCTTGTTCAAAATCTGCAATCAAATCATCAATATTTTCTAAGCCCACAGAAATGCGGAGCAGGTTTTTAGGCGTTTTCGTGTCCGGACCTTCGATTGAATATCGATGCTCAATTAAGCTTTCTATCCCACCAAGGCTGGTTGCCTGAGCGAAAAGACGGACGCTATTTACCACTCTCTTTGTTTCTTCAACAGATCCCTTAACCAGAATAGACAACATGCCACCGAAGTCCGACATTTGCGAACGGGCAATTTCATGCTGTGGATGGGAGGGCAATCCGGGATAATAAACAGCTTCAATCTTTGGGTGATTTTCAAGGAAGCGAGCTAGCGCCATTCCATTGCTGCAGTGTCCCCGCATGCGATGGGGCAGGGTCTTGATACTTCTAACCAGCAAAAAGCAGTCAAAAGGTGAGGGCACCGAACCACCAACCTGCTGTATATTTCTGATCTTTTCCCAGAGCTCATCTTTCTTTGCAGTGATCAGCGCACCACCAATCACATCACTGTGGCCGCCGATATACTTTGTAGTCGAGTGCATAACGATGTCGGCGCCAAGTAGGATAGGGTTCTGCAAACATGGAGAGGCAAAGGTGCTGTCACAGGCCAATACAAGCTTGTGTTTGCGTGCGATCGCACTTATACCAAGAATGTCGGTAATCTTTAACAAAGGGTTAGAAGGTGTTTCTGTCCAAATCATCACCGTGTTTGGCTTAATGTAAGATTCCACAAGATCCAGCTGGGTCAGATCTACGAAGTCGATCACTAAAGAATCTGCAAAGATCGTTTGCAATTGCTTCTTAAAACCCCAGTACATATCATCTGGCGCAATGATGTGGCTACCCGGCTTTAATGCCTGGAAAACACTCATACCCGCAGCATTCCCGGAAGCAAAGGCACAAGCCTCAATACCATGCTCAAGATTTGCCAGCAACTTCTCCAATGAAGCCCGGTTTGGATTGCTCACCCGGCTATACATATGTCCGCCCGGATACTCTCCGTTCTCATCCCGTACAAAGGTGGTTGATAGACTTAAAGGCTGAGTAACATCTCCAGTAGAACTTTTTATGATATTTCCCCCGTGAATTGCAATGGTTTCCGTTTTCATTTTGGCAAGATTTATGTAAGCTGACAACAAAAACACAAGTATATGAAAAGAATATTAGTAATAGCTGCCATTCTATGCAGTTCATTAATGGTTTTACAAAGCTGCTCAAGCACAAAAAATGGCGTTCAAACTGTAAGCAGAGGAAAAGTATCCGGTAACTGGGTATTGAATAACGTTACTTTCGAAGGTATTCCGTCGGTGGCTGTTAAAGGCTTATTTGGTGAACCATCTTACCAATGCTTTGTTGGAAGTACCTGGAACTTAACAAATAGTGGAAACGGAACGTATACCTTAGCTGGTGGCGGTAACTGCACCGCTGGTGCGCAATCCATCTTTTGGTCTGTTAGTCCGGCTGATCAAACCTTCCAGTTCAAAAAATTATATACAGGCGATAAGGCGAAGAATGTATCTGACGGTTATAGACTGGTTTTATTTTCTGGAACTGGCGACACCTTGGTACTAAAATCGCCAATTGAATATGGTTCTACTACAGCCTATGCAGTTTTAAACTTCACAAAAGCAGGCAAATAATATATTCCTTTAGAAAACACTAACTAAAAAAGGCGCTATCATCAATTGATAGCGCTTTTTTTTTTGTCCTTACCTTATTATTGTTAATTTACAAAAAAGATTATGGCTAAAGTGTCCATCATAGGCAGCGGTTTTTCCGGACTGGCAGCAGCGTGTTTCGCGGCCAAGGATGGTCATGATGTTAGCGTATTCGAGAAGAACTCAACCATCGGTGGCAGGGCAAGAAGCTTTTCAGAAGCTGGATTCACCTTTGACATGGGGCCCAGCTGGTATTGGATGCCCGATGTCTTCGAATCTTTCTTTAATGCCTTTGGGAAGTCTGCCACGGATTTTTACCACTTACAACAACTCGACCCCGGTTTTCAGATCGTATTCGGTAAACAAGACATTCTGCCGGTGCCAGCGAAGTTAGAAGATCTTTATAAGGTATTTGAATCCTGCGAAAGCGGGAGCAGTCAGGCACTCCAAAAGTTTCTCAAAGAAGCTGAATTTAAGTATCGGGTGGGGATGCAAGACTTGGTATACAAACCCGCGTTTTCATGGCTGGAGTACGCCAATTTAGACGTGGCCAGGGGAATGCTTCAATCCAACCTCTTCAGCTCCGTTAGTTCCTATGTACGAAAGTACTTCAAAGACCCACGGCTTCAAGCGTTAATGGAATTTCCCGTACTATTTCTCGGTGCCATGGCCAACAAGATCCCAGCGCTATACACTATGATGAACTATTCTGCCTTGGTTCAGGGTACCTGGTATCCTGAAGGGGGAATGTTCAAAATCATCGATGGCATGGAAAACCTTGCCAAAAGCCTTGGAGTTCAGTTCTATCCAAATACGCCGATAACAAATATCGAAGTAGAAGGAGGTGCCGTGAGCGCTGTGCACACCGCAACAGGCAGAATACCAACGGATGGAGTCATTGCCTCTGCTGATTACAATCATGTGGAGCAGAACCTTCTTGAACCTGCTTACCGAAACTATTCCTCAGAATACTGGGACAAGAAAACCTTTGCACCTTCGTGTTTAATCTATTATCTGGGTGTTGATAAGAGAATTGATAACCTGCTTCATCACAATCTTTTCTTTGATGCAGATTTTGTAAGACATGCCGAATCCATTTATAAAACGCCCGAATGGCCAGGAGAGCCCTTGTTTTATGTTTGTTGTCCATCTAAGACCGATACTACGGTTGCACCAGCAGGCATGGAAAACCTATTTATCCTGGTTCCAATCGCTACCGGACTGGAGGATACGGAAGTGAAAAGAGAAAGCTACTTCGCGTCTATAATCAACCGCATAGAGGCACATACCGGCTCTTCTATCGCATCAAATATCATCTATAAGAAAAACTATTGTTTAGACAATTTCGTAAGTGACTATCACGCATTTGGCGGTAATGCTTACGGCCTTGCAAATACTTTGAATCAAACAGCTGTACTTAAACCATCATTAAGGAATAAGAAAGTAAAGAACCTGTTTTACACCGGCCAGCTCACCGTTCCAGGTCCAGGGGTTCCCCCGGCATTAATATCCGGACAGGTTGCTGCAAAAGAATTATTGAAGTATCTAAACAAAAGGGAAAGCCATGAAACACTTGTTTGACAATGTCTCCAGAGCCTCGAGTAAGTTAATTACCAAGACTTATAGTACAAGTTTCTCGATTGGCATAAGCTGTCTGCATAAGAAGTTCCATGAAGCGATTTATAGCATATACGGTTTTGTTCGATTGGCAGATGAGGTTGTAGATTCCTTTCACGATTATGATAAAAAGGAGTTGCTGGAAGATTTCAAGCAAAGCACCTATAAAGCAATCAATCAAAAAATAAGTCTAAACCCAATATTAAACAGCTTTCAGCATGTTGTTAATGACTATAGCATTGACAGGGGATTGATTGATCAGTTCCTTTTTAGTATGGAAATGGATTTGCAGGCAACCAGCCATTGTTCAGATTCTTATCAGGAGTATATCCTTGGGTCGGCAGAAGTAGTTGGCCTGATGTGTCTAAGGGTGTTTGCTGAAAATAACGATTCACTTTACCAGATACTCAAACCCTCTGCTCGGAAATTAGGTTCGGCATTTCAAAAGGTCAATTTCTTAAGAGACATGAAAAGTGATTATGAGACCTTAGGTAGAGTATACTTTCCTGGACTAGATCTAAGTTCATTTTCTGAGAAGGAGAAGCTGGCTATACAACAGGATATTGAAAAGGATTTTCATGATGCCTTGTTCGGTATCAAAGGTCTTCCGGCATCTTCGCGGTTTGGCGTTTATGTTGCCTATATTTATTACTTGGCCTTATTTAAAAAGATTAAGGCGATATCTTGTACCAGCATCATGTCAAAACGCGTTCGCATTCCCAACAGTCAGAAAATTGGCCTGCTGGCCGGCTCTTACGTTAAACATAGTCTTGGAATGCTATGATTTTAAAATCGCTACTTTCTCTAATTATTTGCTTTTACTTCGCACCGGGCACATGGAACCTGCTTAGTCTAAGGTTGCAGCTTGATCAGGCGGCAAACAGCAAAGTGTTGGCAGAAAAGTTTAACGATCAGTTCAGGAATGTCAATGAGAAATCATTGCCTATCCTTCTTGGATATAAGGCAATCTCTGAGCTGGTTATGTGTAAGCATTTGATCAATCCGATAAGTAAATTGTCGCATTTCAGAAAAGGCAGAAACCTGTTGGAGATCGCCATTGCAGCTTCGCCAAAAAATCCTGAGCTAAGCTTTTTTCGATTCACAACACAATCCAACGTTCCTGCGTTATTAAATTATAAGTCAGATATTAACACAGACAAGGCGGTGTTAATCAATTTCCTGAGGTCTGGTGGAACTAAAGCTGACCCGGACTTGTTTAAAAGAATCAAGAATTACATGCTTAGCAGCAAGTTTTGTACAGCACAAGAAATTAGGCTAATTGAAGGTTTATAGTTAATTACAAATGCAAATTCTATTATATATAGCAATCGTCATCATAACATTCTGCTTAATGGAATGCGTTACCTGGCTTACGCATAAGTATATTATGCATGGACTATTCTGGAAGCTTCATGAAGATCACCACAACAAGTCCG